>JAAZGN010000204.1 GCA_012511185.1 Clostridiaceae bacterium | reverse complement strand
CCGGATGGAGATCGGTTCGATATGGGCCAGGTCCATCCGGACTCCTTCAGGAAATTGGAGGGTCCATTTCAGGGTTTCGACACATGTGTCAGGCCGGACGGCAAGCAAGGGGCCCGATACCAGCGCTATGCCCTCTTTCATGACCACGCCGCGATTCCACTGATAGGTGATTCGAAAGGTGTAGTTGCCTGAAAGGCCGGTTGTGGCGACATTTACCCGGATCCTGTCTTTTTTTCGGGTGGTCGTGTAGGAGAGGGGCAGCGGTCTTAGCTTGTCACCTCGTGGTATTTGAATGTACTTACCCTTATCTGCCCCCTCCACCTTGGCCAACTCAATCATTTCAAGGTGTGGTTCGCCTTCCAGAGGGAAGATCAGATCAAAGGGAATCCTTGTTTTTTTCCCGCCAGAATCAAAGGTGATGGTCTCCACGATATCGACGGTTCCATCCAGGTTGATCCGGACATCGGCCTCGGCTTTTTCGACCAGGGTGCCGGTCCTGCCCTGTGCGGCGTAAACCTTTGGAGCAGGAAGAAGCGGCAGGCACAGGAGGCAGACGGCCGCCGCGATCAAAGAGGCGGTCCGCGTGATCAGGGCCCGCCTGAAGCTTTTACTTATCCTGGATAGCGCTCGTGACATGGTCGTTTGCAAAGTCTCCTGCTTTCCCTTTCCCCGGGTCCTTTATTTGACGATCAAGTGATATTCATTGTATACTACTCGGGAACTGTGAATCCTGTCGGGTTACTCAGAGTCCGCTGTGAGGGGAGGGATAAGGTTGACGGAGATTCGTGTAAAAGAAAATGAATCCCTGGACAGTGCGCTGAGACGTTTCAAGCGTTCCTGCGCTCGTTCCGGCGTGCTGGCTGAAGTACGCAAACGTGAACACTATGAAAAACCCAGTGTTAAACGCAAGAAAAAAGCCGAAGCTGCCAGAAAGCGCAAGCGCTGATTTTTCAAGGAAGACAAAAGAGAGGTTCGTTGTGTCCGACAGCGGACCTCTTTTCTATGGAAGATAAGGTGAGGAAAGGCTCCGTGCGGCAAGAAATCACTAAACAAGAGTTGTTGAACTGGCTGATGCCGGTTCCTTGGGAGCTGGCGGAGGACTCCGCTTCGCGTGAGAGCGGCAGGCCGATCCTGATGCGGATCCTGGAGGCGCGGGGAATTGACACAAAAGAAAAGCACAGGCAGTTTTTCGACGCTTCCTTTGACCATCTTCCGGATCCCTTTCTTTTTCGCTCCATGCAGGAGGCCTGTCATTTGCTTGAAAGCCACTTGGACAAAGGGCATCCCCGTATTCTCATCTTTGGCGACTACGACGCAGACGGGCTGACAGCAGCTGCCCTGCTCTCCTGTTATTTAACGGAGCTGGGACATGAACCCCATATCCTGATTCCCGACCGTTTTGATGACGGCTACGGTCTCTCGCCTGCGCTTGTTGACGAGATCGAACTCCACCGGCCCGACCTCGTGATCACGGTCGACACAGGTACCTCATCACCTGAACTGGTCAGGGATTTGATGGATCGGGGAATGGATGTCATCGTGACCGATCACCATCTGGCAACAAACGCCTTTGAGGAGGCGGGGGCGCCTCTGATCAACCCCATGCTTGCGGGGGAAACTTATCCATTCACCCAGCTTTCTGGTGCGGGCGTGGCACTGATGCTGACCCTTGCACTTGACCAACGACGGGGCAGGATAGTGGATTGCAGGCCTCGCTTGCTTGTCCTGGCTGCGGTTGGTACGGTCGCCGATGTCATGCCACTTGTTGGTGCCAACCGGATCATCGTCAGGGAAGGGCTTGCCGCTTTTGAAAAATCTGCGCCTCAAGGCTTGCGGTCGATTGACAGGATGGGGCGAGCCGACAAGTGCTTGACAGCCCGCGATATTGCCTTTTCACTGGCACCCCGGCTAAACGCAGCCGGCAGGATGGGTGATGTCAGGCTGGCGCTTGATCTCCTGCTGGAAGAGGATCCTGCCAGGGCCGATTATCTGGCGGGGGAACTCGATCAACTGAATCAACAGCGCCGGCTGGTGGAACAGGAAATATTTTCACAGGCATTGGATGCCGTGGCCGATCTCTGTGGCCATGGAGCGGTCGCTGTGGCGATCGCTGTAGGTAAAGGCTGGCACGCCGGTGTCATGGGTATCGTCAGCTCCCGTCTGGTTGAAAAATTACGTGTTCCCGCCATCACCTTGAACGAGGAAGACGGCCTGCTGACAGGCTCGGCGCGCAGTTACGGCAATATTGATTTGATCAGGATCCTCCACACTGCTGCCCCCCTGATGGAGAAGTACGGCGGTCACGCCCGCGCTGCGGGTCTGACGCTCAAGGCAGAAAATCTGGATGCTTTCTGCAGGAAGATTACACAAGCTGTCGAAGCAATTCCCGGAAAAGAGCGCCAACAAGCACACCTTGCCGATATCGCGCTGACAGGCGTTGAGCTCCAGGCGGATCTCATCAGGCAGTTTGATGCCTTCGAGCCGACGGGGAACGGCTTCGAGCGCCCCCTTGTCTGGATGGAGGATCTGACCATCGAAGGCATGACGCGGGTCGGTGACGGACGGCACCTCAAGTTCGCTTTTCGAACACCCGATCCGTCCATGCGCTTGTTTGACGCACTTTACTTCAATCGTAGCAGCGAGGAAGCCTTCTATGCTCCCGGGGATACAGTCGAAATTCTGGCTGTTCCCGAGATCAACCGCTGGCGTGACCAGGAAACAGTACAAATGAGGTTGATCGAGCTCCGGCCGGCCCGCCACGACGTGTTGAATGACCAGGCAGTCAAGGGTTGCAGCAGATGGCTGAAAGAGGATGAGACGGATAAAAGGGTGACGGGAAGGGGAGGTCTGTCGCTGCCCGCCTCTTTGTTCCGGTCGCTCTGGCAAATGGTTGAGTCACTTTGTGATCCGAAAAACAAGCCCTTGACCTTTCTGCCTGTTCGTCTGGCATGGCTCTTGTCTCATCGTTATAATGAGGAGGTTAAGGCTCTTGAAGTTCTACTGGCGCTCGCCATCTTCGACCAAGTCGACCTTGTTCGTCTGAGCAATAACGGGGACGGGAGCTTTAGCTGCACCAAACTTGAACAGGAAGGGAAAAGACCCGCACTGAAAGATTCTCCCCTGTGGGAGGAACTGAAAGTGTTGGGGGTGGTCATCGAATGATCGACCCGGTTGTTTACACAGCAGAACAAGTCGAAATACTGGCAAAAACAGATGCCGAGATGGACCGGTTCATTGAGGGTTGGAAAAGAGCGGCGCACCAGGACGATGCCTCGCTCCTCGAAGCAGCTTACAAGCTGTCCAAGGAGGCCCACAGAGGTCAGTTTCGCGCGACCGGCGAACCTTACATCATCCATCCCGTCGCTGCCATGAAAATTCTCTTTGACCTTGGCCTGGTTGATGACCACACGCTGGCAGCATCGCTGGTCCACGATACAGTTGAAGACACCGACGTGACCCTTGATGAGATTGAGGAAGCTCTGGGAGAGGACGTTGCCGAACTTGTCGATGGTGTCACCAAGTTATCGCGGATCTCTTACTCGTCGAAAGAAGAGATGCAGGCGCAGAATTTCCGCAAGATGTTTCTGGCCATGGCCAAGGACATCCGTGTCGTCCTGATCAAGCTGGCAGACCGGCTTCACAATATGCGCACCATGAAATACAAGGAGCCGGACAAGCAGGTGGCAACCGCGCGCGAAACTTTGGACATCTATGCGCCGCTGGCTGCCCGTCTTGGCATTCACCGGATCAAGTGGGAGCTTGAGGATCTGAGTTTGCGTTACCTGGATCCCGATGCCTACTACGAGCTTGTCGGTATGTTGTCACAGCGCCGTTCAGACCGTGAAGAATACCTGAATGAAATCACGGAGGAACTGACCATAAAGATCGCTGCCATGGGGATCGCGGCCGAAATTGAAGGTCGTCCCAAGCACTTCTACAGCATCTACCGCAAGATGAAGTCCCAAGTCAAACAGCTTGATGAAATCTACGATTTATTTGCGACCAGGATCATCGTCCCCACTGTCAGCGAATGCTACGCTGTTCTAGGGCTTGTGCACGAGCTTTACAAGCCGATTCCCGGGAGATTCCGCGACTACATCGCCATGCCCAAAACCAACGGCTATCAGTCTCTTCACACCACTGTCATCGGCCATCTGGGGATTCCCTTTGAAGTTCAGATCCGGACCGAGGAGATGCACCGGACAGCGGAATACGGCATCGCAGCGCACTGGCGCTATAAAGAGGGCTCGACGGAGAAAAGGCAGGATATCTTTGAGATACGCCTTTCCTGGCTCCGCCAGCTTCTCGAATGGCAAAGCGACATGAGTGACGCCCACGACTACTTGGATGCCCTGAAGGAAGGCTTGATCCCTGAGGAAGTCTTTGTATTCACCCCCATGGGCAAGGTGATTTCACTTCCGACGGGCGCTGTTCCGGTTGATTTCGCCTATCACATCCACAGCGACATCGGCAATTCCATGTACGGGGCCAAGGTCAACGGGCGCATGGTTTCACTGACTTACGAACTGAAGAACGGGGACATCGTCGAGATCCTTACCTCCGACAAGGTACGCGGTCCTTCCCGCGACTGGCTCAATATCGTCAAGAGCGGTACAGCCCGCAACAAGATCTCGTCCTGGTTCAAGCGCGAACGCCGTGATGAGAATATTGTCCGGGGGCGTGAACTGTTGGACCGCGAAATCCAAAAACTTGGCTTTCGTGCATCGGATTTCCTTAAAAAAGAGTTTTATACGCCCATACTGAAGCGCTACTCCATTCATTCGCTTGACGACTTGCTGGCCGGAGTCGGCTATGGCGGCCTGCCCGCGGGACGTGTCGTTCCCAAACTTCGGGACGCTTATGTCATGTCGTTGCCGGAGGAGGAAAGAGTCAAGCTTGGTTACCGCGTCTCCAAGTCGGGCCAGGTCATCCTTAATCCGTCCAATCTGCTGGTGAGCGAAGCGCTGATCCTCGACAAGACTGCGCCGAAAATAGCTAAAAAAAGACAGCGGAAGCTACCAGAGATTCCGGTCAAGGTAAGGGGGCTTGACAACGCCCTGCTGAAAATGTCGCGATGTTGCAACCCCGTGCCGGGTGACCAGATAATTGGCTACGTGACACGCGGGATGGGGGTGGCCATCCACCGGATCGACTGCCCCAATATACGCAATATCCTCAACTCCTTCGACCGGTCGCCGGAGGATGCCGAGCGCGCTTCGCGCCTGATCGATGTCGAGTGGACGACACAGGCGCCTGAATCGCACCGCAAGTACCCGGTTGATATCCGGATTATCGCGCGTGACCGGACCAACCTTTTGGCAGAAATATCAGCAGCAATCGCCGATGAACAAATCCCGGTTCAGGCTGCCCGCATCTCATCGGCCCGCGATATCAGCGCCAATCTGCTTCTAACCGTTGAAATCGAAAACCAGGAACAGTATGACAAGCTGGTCGGCCGGATCAAGGCCATCGACAGCGTTGTCAGCGTTTCACGTGGCCACAACTGATTCAGATGGCGATGACAGCCACCATGACGACCGGCCTTCTCCTTGTCAGTTCATAGAGGGTCTTCTGGATCTTGTCTCTCATGTCATCCGATGTCATATGGCCACCCAGCGGCTTTTTCTTCTTCCATAATTCATCGGCGATCTCCTTGACCCGCTCCTGGCAAAGTTCAATGACGTGCTTCATTTCGCTTTCGTAGATGAAGCCTTTGGCCTGGACGACAGGGTCGCCGTAGAGACGGTTGGCCTGGGCATCGATGACGACGGTGACCGAAACGACCCCTTCATCTGCCAGACGGAGACGGTCGTTCAGTACGTATTCGTCGACGTCGCCCATGCCAGACCCGTCGATCAGGATGCCGGCGCCCTCGGTATAACCGGAAAAATTCAGGTTGCCGTCCTCCGAAAATTCGAGGATCTCACCGTTTTTCGTGAGTACAATACGTTCATTGGGAATCCCCATCTGGCTGGCCAGTTCCGCGTGCCGGTAGAGCATACGGAATTCACCGTGTGAGGGGATGAAATAACGGGGCTTTGTCAGGGTCAGGATCTGCTTCAATTCATCCTGTCGGGCGTGGCCTGAGGCGTGGACCTCCGAAAGCGATTCGTAGATTACCTGGGCCCCCTTCATGAAGAGTTCGTTGACGACCCGGTAGATGGCCTCCTCACTGCCGGGGATCATGCTGGACGACAGGATCACCGTGTCTCCTTCCATGATTTCCGTGCTGCGATGTTCCGAATAGGCCAGCCGCGAGAGGGCTGACATAGGCTCACCCTGGCTTCCGGTTGCCAGGATGACGATTTCTTCCGCAGGGAAGCGGTCGATGCTTTGGATATCCATGATGGTGGAAGGCTGGTAGCTGAGGTATCCCAGGCTGTTTGCCGCTTCAAAGACATTGAGCATGCTCCGCCCCAGGATCAGAACCTTGCGGCCATATGACTCGGCAGTCGAGATAACCTGCTGGAGACGGAAGACATTGGAGGAGAAGGTGGCCACAATGATTCGGCCGGCAGCATCAGCAAAGATATCCTTGAAGGCCTTGCCGACCTCCCTTTCCGACAGGGAGTGTCCAGGCCGCTCAGCGTTGGTGCTCTCGGAGATGAGGGCCAGTACCCCGCGGTTGCCGATTTCCGCGATCTTTCCCAGATCGATGGGATCCACCGTTGTCGGTGTGTAGTCGATCTTGAAGTCCCCCGTAAAGAAGACCGTTCCCACGGGCGTCGTCAGGGCGATGGAGACCGCGTCCGCGATCGAATGGTTGACATGGATGAATTCAATCCCGAAGGCCCCGATTGAAAGTGAATCGCCGGCCCGTACGACCTGAAGTTTTTTGCTTTCCACTTTGGGACGCGTATTGTCGAGCTTGATCTCAATCAGTTTCATGGACATGGGTGTCGCGTAGACAGGGACATCGAATTCCTTTAAAAGCCAGGGCAGGGCCCCGATATGGTCTTCGTGGCCATGCGTGATCAGGATCCCGCGTATTTTGTCGCGGTTTTCCCGAAGGTAGTGAAAGTCGGGGATGATGACATCAATGCCCGGCATCCTGGTATCGGGAAAAGCCATGCCGCAGTCGATGACGATCAGGTCATCGCCGTATTCAAAGACGGTCATGTTTTTCCCTATTTCGCGCATGCCGCCGAGCGGAATGACACGCAGTTTTTTCCCATTATCTTTCTTGTTTGTAATTTCTGTTTCTTCTTTTTTCTTTCGACTCATTTTCTGCTCCTATAATGAAAGGTGACTGAAAGCTGTCAATCACCGCGAATGCGCTAACAATCAATGATAACATGAGATATTAAAAGGTGAGGGAGAGGCGAATATGGTACATAAAGGCACCGTAAGGCTTGAAACCGACAGGCTGGTTCTTCGCCGTTTTACACTTGATGACGCCCCGGCCATGTTCGATAACTGGGCCAATGACCCTGAAGTGACAAAATACCTGTCCTGGGAGCCGCACGCGGATCTTGGAGTAACCAGGGAGATTCTCAAAACCTGGGTGAACAGCTACGATTATAAAAACTACTACAGCTGGGCGATTGAAATCAAAGAAGGCAAGACGCTGATCGGCAGCATCAGCTCGGTTGAGGGCCGTGAGAACATCCGTATGGTTCACATCGGCTATTGCATTGGCAAGCCCTGGTGGCATCAGGGCTATGTATCGGCAGCCCTGGCCGCCTTAATCCGTTTCTTCTTTGATGAAGTCGGCGCCAACCGGATTGAGTCCTGCCATGAGCCGGCCAACATCCACTCGGGTGATGTCATGAAAAAATGCGGTATGCAGTACGAAGGGATTCACCGCCAAGCCATCTACAAACCGGACAAGTTTGCGGACGCCTGTTATTACGCGATTTTGGCAGAGGATTACCGGAATCGGTAGGGAAGCCCGGGCGAAGGACCTTTCGCTCGATCCCCCGGTTCCGTAACTT
>JAAZGN010000203.1 GCA_012511185.1 Clostridiaceae bacterium | reverse complement strand
TCCCAACACAGCGCGGATCGTCATGATAAAAGGGAGCCGGTCCATGAGTGTAACCGGGATTTCAACAGGGGGCGGCATGATCGATCTCATTGAGATTGATGGCTTCAATGTCCACGTCACCTGTGAAGAACCAGTGATTCTCGTTTTCCATCGCGACCGGCCCGGACTGATCGCGCAGGTGACCCGGATCCTGGCCCGGGAGAAAGTCAATGTGAGCCAGATGGAGGTCTCGCGCAAAGCCCGCGGAGAAACAGCCCTGATGCTGATCGCCACGGACGGGGAGATCCCGCAAGAAGCTTTGCGGGGTATTGAATCGATCGAAGACGTCAAGTCCATTATTTATTTGAGCGCCCTCAAGTGCGAGTCATAAGGCAGGAGCAAGGTCATGGTCAAACAACACCTGGCGGAAATTATCGCCAGCTGCCAAAGCAGGAATCAAAGGCTGTCCGCTTACTTTCTTGAGCAGGAGGTCGAATTGGGTGAAGGCGATGAAGCCGGCATCCTGGAGCGGATGGAGAGAAACCTTGTTGTGATGGAGCGGGCTGCCGGGCAAGGCTTGAAAGGTGTCGACTCCTATTCGGGGCTTTCAGGAGGTGACGCGAAACGACTGCTCGAATACCGCATCAAGGGTTCTCCGCTGGGAAACAGCCTCTATCTTGAAGCAGTCATGACTGCGGTTGCCGTCAATGAGGTTAACGCGTCCATGGGGATCATCTGTGCGACACCGACAGCCGGGTCCTCCGGCGTTGTTCCCGGAGTTCTTCTGGCCTGCAGGGACAGGCTTGGTCTCAATCGGCGGGCTCAGATTGATTTCCTTATTACAAGTGGCGGATGCGGCATATTGATCGGCAATCAGGCGTCTCTTTCCGGTGCGGCGGGCGGCTGCCAGGCGGAAGTCGGCTCGGCATCCGCCATGGCCGCTGCCGCCCTGGTCGAGGCAGCAGGTGGCCGGCCCGCCCAATCGGGTCACGCCCTGGCCATAGCCCTGAAAAACCTCCTCGGTCTTAGCTGCGATCCTGTCGCCAGCCTGGTTGAGGTGCCCTGCATCAAGCGAAATACAGTGGGTGCTGTTAACGCCATAGCAGCTGCCGAGATGGCCCTGGCCGGTGTTGGTAGCCGGATTCCCGCCGATGAAGTGATTGCGGCCATGGGATCGATTGGCCGTATGATGCCGGTGGCGCTGCGTGAAACAGCGCTTGGGGGCCTGGCACAGACACCGACTGCGAAAAAGGTGGCGCAACAGCTTCAAGAGGAAGGCCGGATCACGCTCGACCGCATTTAATCGAAATCCTGCCAAAAGGTCCGGATAAGGTCCAGGCACTCTTCCCGATCGTCGATATGAAGCGCGTTCCAATCACCGGGGATGAGCTGGCGGTAATCCGACCTGCCATAGCGGTCATCGATCAGAAGAACAATCCCGAAATCATCCTGGCTTCTGATCAGCCGGCCGGCTGCCTGGGTAACCCGGTTGAATCCGGGCCACATGTAGGCGTATTCAAAGCCCTTGCCGCTTTTTGCGTCGTAATACTGGCTCAGGATCTCTCGCTCGGGTGACAAGGCGGGAATGCCGGTTCCGATGACCAGGACGCCTGTCAATTCCTCCCCAACCAGATCGATGCCCTCATTGAACAATGAACCCAGAACGGTCAGGCCGACCAGGGGTTTTTCTCTTTCTTTCGTTTGAAAATAGGAGAGAAATTTCTCTTTTTGCTGCTCGGTCATCCTGGAGGGCTGGATGACGAAATCGATGCGGTCATCCTTGAATTCCGACAAGGCACGCACCAGCTGGCGCTGGTAGGCAAAAGAAGGGGAGAAGACCAGATAATGGCCCTTCCTTAAGAGAGCTGTATCGTGGACAAGCCGGGCGGTATCGGCCATGGTCCGGGCCCGGTCGGCATAGCGGACGGAATAGGCTTCATAACAGATCAGGAGGCGGCGCTCTTTGGGAAAGGGCGAGGGCAGGCTGATGACCTCGGGCTTGTCGACTGCGGAGCGGGCGTCGAGCAAGCTGAGGTAGGAGGGCAGGGTGGACAGAGTGGCGGAGAAAAACACGACAGGTGACCGGTCACGGTAGATGTCCGTCAGATGAAGGGAGGCATCCAGGGCCAGCAGGGTGATGTCAAGATCATCTCCTTCGGACAGTCGCCAGGTTGTGATGTAGCTGTCCGTATAATAGCGTTCAGCGACTCTCAAAAAGAACATCAGGTCGAAATAGGGGACCATCATGGTTCTGCGACCGGAAAATTCGGGGTAGTCCGTCAGGTAGCGGGTCAGTAAAGCAGCCGCGGATGAGACTTCCCCGAGCAGGGGCGGGGGGATGACACGGGTCGCGAGGAATTGTTCGCGAAGAACCGGTTGAAAGGATTCGAGCGCTTTGATCCCTTCCCCGCCTTCAGCCAGGCCCTTTGAGGATAAAAGCGGACGGTACCGGTCCATCTGCCCGAGAAGCCTGGCCAGGGAGTCGCAAACACTGCCGTTGAGACGGCGCTGACTGCCGGGCTCTGTTTGGTGACCTGCCATCACGTCACGAATGGCGGCGATTTCCGACCTGGAAATGACTGCGGAGAACATCTCGCGTGATCGCCGGGCCAGGTTATGGGCTTCGTCGACCAGGAGGGTGTAGCGTTGACCTGGCTCGTCCAGCCAGCCGTGAAGCCGCACTCGGGGGTTGAAGATGTAATTGTAATCGCAGACCACGACATCAACGGTCGGCAGCAAGCTGAGCGACAGCTCAAAGGGGCAGAGGGAGAAGTCCCTGGCCAGGGAAAGCACATCATCCGGTGACAGGCGCCTGGTTTCATAGCTTTTCTTCACCGCGTCCCGCAAATGGTCGTGGTAGCGGATGGCAAAGGGGCAGACTTTCATGTCGCAGAAGTGGGAGGGTGACAGGCACATCTGTTCCTTGGCGCGGAAGGTCAGCGAACGGATAAGAAAACCCTCCTTTTCCAGATCGTTCAGGGTGTCTTCCGCTACTTTGCGCTGCGAGCGCGTTGGCGTCAGGTAGAAAATTGTCTCCGTCAGGCCGTTTGCCTGGGCCTTGACTGAGGGGTAGAGGGTCGCCATGGTTTTGCCGATCCCGGTAGGAGCCTGTACGAACAGGACGGTGCGGTCGCGGACGGCGGCGATCACTTCCTGCATCATGGATCGTTGTCCGTCACGCAGTTGTCCGTAAGGGAAGGAGGCGGCGCCATTCAGCTGATCGCGCGTTTGCCGGTGCAAATAGAGGGGGCGGGCAAATTCCGTGTAGTCGGCGCAAATCTCCTGGTATTGAATTCGGAGCGCTTCCTTTGTCCAGGGGTGGCTGACCGTGAAGGAGCTGCCGTCATCGATTGAGATGTAGCGGAGCTGGACCTGGATGACCGGCGGCTCCATGCCTCCGGCGGCAAAGAAATCACTGCTGTAAAGAAGACTGGCATAGATCAGTGCCTGGGCGAGATGGGCGGGATCTCCCTCATCGGGGATGGAGGCAGCCTTGCCGCGAAAGCTTTTTACTTCAACCAGGGTGACCCGGCCTTCCGGCGAAAGGGCGACCAGATCGCAGCGCCCCTGTACCGAGAGATCAAAGGGGAGCTCTTTTTCACGGTAGAAGCCGCCAAGCGACAACTCAGTGAAGATTTCCTGGCCAGGGAAATATTGCCCGGCCCTGTCGAAAAAATCCTGATGAGCCTTGGTTCCCTCGGGGCCGGTGACACCGGCGTAAAGCGGGCCGGCCAAACCGCCGTACCTGCGCACCGATTCGGCCAGGTCGCGGACAGCAACAGACAGGACGGGCCGGGTTTTCGTGTCCGGGTCCAAAGGGTTTACCTGCTTCAGTCCGGCCGTTTGCCGGTATCAAGCGAGATGTGCCAGTCCGGCCCGGCGCCGATCTCATGAATTTTTGTGATGTTCTTTTCTCTCAAGGCGATCTGGATGGTTGCCGTCGCACCGACGAAAAGGACGGGCTGGCCCTTTTTTACATCACCGAATGATTTTTGAAAGGGGGCGGGTCCGCTGTATACAAGATCCGGGCCGTGGGAAATTTCGACTTGAAAGACATCACCGTACCGGACGCCGTTTTCGATCAGCATAAAATCGGGAATGTTGCTGCTGACAAGGCCGAAATAGGGACCTGAGCTTTCGATGATTCCCGTAAACACCCCCTCCCGGTAGGAGGCCGGATCAAAGGGAATGACCACAATCTCATCGACCGGATAGGAGGAGCCTACGCCTTCAAAGCCGATGATGCCGGACGCGAGCCGGATGGCCGTGTAGGCGAAGACATCGCGGCCGTGAAAGATATGGCAGGTCAGGGTGTGGGGCCAGCGGTTGACCGCCATATCGATTTCGCGGACCGCCAGGATTCCGGGTGTCCGCAGGACGTGCGACAGGGAGCCGTTGTCGGGACTTACCACGTATTGCCCGTTGGCAAGAAGTGCGGCGCAGCCGCGCCGGTCGGTTCCGACACCCGGATCGACGACCGAGACAAAGAGGGTGCCCTCCGGCCAGAAAGGCACGGTATTTTTCAGCATGTGGGAGGCTTTGAAGATATCGAAGGGCGGAATGCTGTGGGTGAGGTCGAAGACTTTAACTTCGGGGTCGACCGTCTGGCAGACGCCGTACATGGTCGCAACCGAGCTGGAATCGCGTGAGAAATCAGTTTGAATAACAATGGCCGGTTTCATGGTAAAATTCTCCAATTATAGGTTTCGAGGTCATTGTAGGGGTACCACATTTCAGGATTCTGCGGATTAAAAAGCCGCATCAGGGTGAAGTAGACCGTGGCTAAAAGAAAGAGCAAGCCAATGAATTGAACGATCCGATCGGCCTTGCCGGGCGGGCGTTCGGCATACCAGCTGCGCTTCTTTTTCCTGCCAAAGCCGCGAAGGTCCATGGCATTGGCAATATCACCGACTTTGGAAAAGGAGGTGAAGATGAGCGGAACGATGATCATAAGAGAGGATTTGACCCGCTGGAATACAGAGGTTTTGCGTTTATCCGTCTCGCTGCCTCTGGCCTGGGCGCTGACGGAGATATCCCTGTAGTCGCGCAGCAGGTCGGGGATGTAGCGGAAGGCCAGTTCCACAATGATGCAAAAGCGGTAGGGCAGCCGAAGGGAGCTCAGGCCGGCCGCAAATACCGACGGGGTGATGGACAGGATAAAGGCCATGCAGAGCATGAAAGTCGCCATCATCTTGGA
>JAAZGN010000202.1 GCA_012511185.1 Clostridiaceae bacterium | reverse complement strand
GTCGCGGGCGGGTGAATCGGCAATGATGGCCCCGATCTGATTGAGTTGTTACATTGCTGCTTCTGCGGCGTCCTCGTCTTCTGTTTGCTTGCTTTCCGCTTCGAGGGTCTGAAGGGCGCGCATGACAGCGGCCGTGCCCGACCCGAAGCCGAAAAGGATGAGGGGCGATGGGGGTCCATTGCGAAGCGTCCAGTCGATGGCGGGCAGGACATCTTCTTTTTCCGCGTAACCAAAAGAAGCCATCCCGCCCTCCGATTCGCCGCTGTGGCGAAGATCAAAGGTCAGGATGTAAAAGCCCTGGCGGGACAGTAGCTTGATCAAGGCGATTGTATCCAGGCCGAAGGGAAGGCGGTTGCTCCCCTGATTGTGGAAGAAGATGACGGTGCCCCGTCTCGTCTCACTTTCCGGTTTGACCAGCCATCCTTTGAGGGTAATCTGGCCAACACCGGACGAAAAGGAAACGGATCTAAAAGAAGGCAACATATTGGTGGCGTAAGGCGGGATGGGTTTCGAAGCTTCCTTCATCAGGTGATCAGCCTTGACCAGGCTGGTTGCGATGACCAAGGTGACAAAAGCGAGCAATAGCGCCAGGACCGCGAGAAACGGCCTGAACCGCGCTCTTTTTTTTCTTCGCTCTACCGTGTATCCCCGGCTGATCAAGAGTTTGCTCCTTGCCCTTGTCGTTAGCAGGCGGTACAATCGTAGACCGGCCCGTCATTCTATTGTACATTGATTGGTGACAACAGGGGATTGCCATGGACAAAGGAAAAGCAACACGAATTTTGGGGATCGAGACTTCCTGCGATGAAACCGCTGCGTCAGTCGTCACTGACGGGCGCCTGATCGAATCAAGCATCGTTGCATCACAGGTGGATCTCCACGCAGAGTACGGTGGTGTCGTTCCTGAAATCGCTTCACGCGAGCACGTGAAAACAATTTTACCTGTCGTGGATCGGGCGCTCAAAAGCGCAGGCGCAGGTCTGGAAGACATGGACGCCATTGCCGTCACCTATGGGCCAGGCCTTGTCGGGGCGCTGCTGGTCGGCGTCGCGGCGGCCAAGGGACTGGCTTCAGCGACTGGCCTGGCTCTGGTACCCGTTCATCATCTGGAGGGCCATATTGCCTCGGCTTATTTGGCTGATCCGTCTCTTCAGCCACCATTTTTGTGTCTCATCGTATCGGGTGGCCACGCCACCCTGGTGGAAGTTGATGACTACACAGTTTTCCATGTATTGGGCAGGACCCGCGATGACGCGCCGGGGGAAGCCTTCGACAAAATTGCACGAACCATCGGACTCGGATACCCCGGGGGACCCCTGATTGAGCAGGCGGCCGCAGGGGGTGACCGGGAGGCTTTCTCCTTACCCGTGACCCACTTCCCCGATTCCTTCGACTTTTCATTCAGCGGGGTGAAGACGGCGGCCATCAACAGGCACCATCAACTGATGCAGGAGGCTGAAAAAGAGGGGACGGCCTGGCCCTCGTCTTGCAGTTTGAACGACTTTGCAGCCACCTTCCAGGAAACGGTAGTTCAAACCCTGGTCAGCCACACCAAAAAAGCACTGGTCACAGGACATTTCCGATCCCTTGTCATGGCAGGGGGCGTTTCGGCCAACAAGGAACTGCGGGAAGCTATGGCAGCCATGGCCGACGGACTGGGGGTTCGTTTAACGATTCCGGCCCTTTCCTTTTGCACCGACAACGCGGCCATGATCGCCTCAGCCGGTTTCTACGCCTGGCGTTCGGGCAGGCGGGCAGGGGCCGATCTAAACGCCTATCCCATGGCAGATCTCGAAG
>JAAZGN010000201.1 GCA_012511185.1 Clostridiaceae bacterium | reverse complement strand
CTCCCCGCCTTTCTCATTGATCTTGCCTTTGACCTCATGAGTCAGGACGGAAAAGCGGACAGGCCCGTAGGGTGTGGATTTAGCTTCTACACGCTGGTCGCCCTTGATGAACTCCAGTTCCATCTCCACACTGCCGGTCCGGCTCAAGACGACGCGCCCGTTGGGAAAGAGACTAAGGCGCGTTTTGGTACCGCGCATCCCGGTCGCGTCGCTCTCGTCGTAGGTAACGGACCAGGTGTCCTTGCTCTTTTCATAGGCGAGGTGGCCGACCGTAGTCAGCCGGATTGGCCCCGAGCTTTCCCCGTCCGTCCAGTGATTGCTCTCAAGACAGATGATCGCATCCTTATATAAGTCAGCAGGTTTGAACACTATTCCTCCCCGTCTTCGCACGCGTCCAAATCGATATGATGAACGAGATCAAGAGTCGTGTCAAGAATCCGGCCTGCGTTGCGGCAAAATGTATCGACCGAGTCACTTACATAATACTCCGTAACCGCGCCGTTTGTCTGCGGAGCCTTCAAACCTGTCTCTTCAAGGATCCGTCCGGCCGTTTGAACGACTGCCGGCGCGCTTTCAATCAGGGAGGTGCCGGGAGGCAAAGCCCCGGCGATGGCTCCTCGAAGAAGCGGGTAATGCGTACATCCCAAGATCACAAGGTGGGGATGGAAGTCTTTCATCTCTCCCAGATAGTAAGCCGCGATCCGGTCGGCAAGATCGCCTTCCCAGATGCCTTCCTCCGCCAGCGGAACAAAGAGCGGGCAGGCTTTTTGCAGCATTAAGGGGACAGCCATCTTCCTGCCGGCAGCCAGGATCCGGATCATAGCGGGATAAATGCCGCTTGTGACTGTCGTCACCGTGCCCAGAATGCCGACCCGGGCCTCTTTGGCGCCCAGAACCGCGACGGCATCAAGGGCCGCTTCCACTCCCTGCGCCACAACCTCCAGGACGGGAACAGGAGCGGCCAGCTGCCGCACGAGCTCTCCTGCTGTCGCGCTTGCCGTATTGCAGGCGACAATGATCATCTTGACATTTCTTGACAGGAGGTAGCGGGTGATCTGTGAGGCATAGCGTTTCACCGTTTCAGGTGATTTGGAACCGTAAGGTGAGCGCGCCAGATCCCCCACATAGATCAGGTGTTCATCGGGCAGGGCCTGCCTCAGCTCCCTTAGAACAGTCAGACCGCCGATCCCTGAGTCGAAGACGCCGATCGGTTGATTCGCATGGACCATGACCGGTTACCTCAATAAGCCTTGCCCCAAAAAACGGTATGCAGGGCGGGCTTGCCGCAGACGACACATGAGGAGCTCCCGGGCACCTTGGCATCCGCGATGCAGCGTGACGTCGCCGTCGTTTCCTCTTTCACCTTGGCTTCGCAGTCTTCGCTTCCGCACCAGGCAGCCCGGATGAAGCCCGGTGTCTTCTCCATGGTTTCGACAAAACGGTCCCAGGATTCGACATCATAGATTCGGGACTCCATGCTCTTTTTCGCTTTTTGATAGATGCGGTCATGGAGGGCCTCCAGAAGACTGGGAACCAGATCGGCCGCCTGATCCAGCGGCAGCTCCCTTTTCTCGCGATTATCCCTTGAAACGGCGATGCATTGCCCCTTTTCGATGTCCCGGGGGCCGATCTCCAGCCGGATCGGCACGCCTTTCATCTCATACTCGGCATATTTCCAACCCGGCATCCGGTCGCTGTCGTCCAAAATAACTCGAAGGCCCGCCGCCTTCAGGCGATCCACCAGCTCCGCGGCCTTCTCCCCGACGCCCTGCTTGTGGGCGGCGATGGGGATGACCACCACCTGATAGGGCGCCACCGCGGGCGGCAGGATCAGGCCGTCATCATCGCCATGGACCATTATGATGCCGCCGATGGAGCGGGACGAAATACCCCAGGAAGTCTGATGGATATAACGCAGGGTGTTGTCCTTGTCGGTGAACTGAATGTCAAAGGCCCTGGCGAACCCGTCGCCCAGGTAGTGGGTGGTCCCCGCCTGCAAGGCTTTGCCGTCGTGCATCATGGCCTCGACCGTGTAGGTGTTGACGGCGCCGGCGAATTTCTCCGATTCGCTTTTCAGGCCGCGCAGCACCGGGATAGCCAGGGCGTTCTGGTAGAACTCGGCATAGAGATCCAGCATATCCAGCGTTTCACGGACGGCTTCCTCCTCGGTCGCGTGGGCCGTGTGGCCTTCCTGCCAGAAAAACTCCCGGGTCCGCAAAAAGGGCCGGGTGGTCTTCTCCCAGCGGACAACCGAAACCCATTGGTTATAGAGCTTGGGCAGGTCGCGCCAGCTCTCAATGATATCGGCGTAATGGTCGCAAAAGAGAGTCTCCGACGTGGGCCGGACGCAAAGACGCTCAGCCAGCTGCTCGTCGCCGCCGTGGGTGACCCAGGCCACCTCCGGCGCGAAGCCCTCGACATGGTCTTTTTCTTTTTGCAGCATGCCTTCCGGGATAAAGAGCGGCATCATGACATTTTGGTGGCCGGTCTCTTTGAAACGGCGGTCAAGCTCGCAGCTGATCAGCTCCCAGATCCCGTAGCCGTACGGCCGCAGGATGATGCAGCCCTTGACCGAGGAATAGGAGCAAAGCTCAGCGCGCAGGCAGATATCGGTATACCAGCGGGAGAAGTCCTCCTCCCGCGATGTAATGGCCTGAACCATTTTTTCATTCTTGCCCAAGGTACGGTCTCCTAAGCTTCGGCTTTTTTGAGGACTTGCGCTGTTTGGACGGCGATGGACAATTCCTCATTGGTCGGGATGACAAATACTTCAACATCTGATCTCTCCGTCGAAAGGACGACTTCTTTTCTCCGGATCAGGTTGCTTTCCCGGTCAATCTCGACGCCGCTGTAAGCGAGTCCATCGCAGACGCTCACGCGGATTATGTCATCGTTTTCGCCCACACCTGCCGTGAAAACCAGGGTGTCAAGCCCCCCCAGAGCCGCGATATAGGAGCCGATGATCTTGATGGCCTGGTAGCAGAACATCTTTACCGCCAGCTGCGCCCGCTCATTGCCCCCGGCCGCGGCGGTCTGGATATCACGGAAGTCCATGCTGGTACCGGAAATACCCAGCATGCCGCTTTTTTTGTTCAGGATATCGTCGACCTCATCCGGCGT
>JAAZGN010000235.1 GCA_012511185.1 Clostridiaceae bacterium | reverse complement strand
GTATATGCATATAGTGGGCGGACATGCTTATATTGGAGTGACCCAGCCGATCCTGCACAAATTTTATGTCCAAACCAGCCTCCAGCATGAGCGTTGCGTGGAAATGCCGTAAGTCATGGAACCGAATATGAGGAAGCTTATTGCGTTTAAGGAAATTCCTAAACCTCAGGGAATAATTGCTTATATGCGTGGGGTGCCCGTCGCGGCTGCATACAAAACCAACCGACTTCCTTCCATTCAACGAAGCCATCAAATCCCCGGGTATGCCTATGGTTCGGGATGATTTCTTCGTTTTTGGAGGTTTGATGACCATGTTGGGACCTACTTCGCAGACTACTTGGCGCACGGTTAGGGTTTGCTTTTCGAAGTCTATATCGTTCCAGGTTAAGCCAAAGACCTCGCCCCGACGCAGGCCGCACAGTCCAGCCAGTAAAACCGGTAGCTCGTGCTCAGTTCCAACCGCGGCGCTCAGAATGTTGTAGTAAGCATTGACGTCCGGTATGGAAGGATGTATTCTTCAGGACTGGGGGCATCTACCAGCTGGCAGGGATTGTTTTTGATCAGGCTGTTCTTCACAGCATCATGCAGGGCGCGGGAAAATATGCGGTGAATCTGCAAGATGGTCTTTTCTTTGAATCGTTTTCGCTCCTCGTTGTAGAATTCCTCAATATGGATTGGTTTCAAATTCTTCAGCTTGACCCCTTTGAAGTAGGGAACCATATGCCGGTCTATATAGTTTTTATATGTCTGGCTGGTGGTGTCAGCCAGCTTCCCGGAATGAACTCGAAACCATGTCTGGAGGTAAGAACCCACGGTTAATTTCCCACAATCGACAAAGTCCGAACTTTCAAGCTGATAGATTAGAGCGTTGAGCAGGCGCTGGCACTCGGAACGTTTTTCGGCATAAACAGACCTTCTGACCCGCTTGCCATTGGCGTCTGGTGGAAGGTATACTCGACCTTCCCATCGCCCGTCCGGGCGTTTGCGAAACGTGCCTTTCATATAATCACCTCCTTAGTGTTCGGTTTAGCATTGGCAACCAGGATCACCCCCTCCTTTATATGCGAAGTCGGCGCGGGGCAGGTCTACTTGCTCTTCCCAGCACCCGCTCTTGGTTGTGGAAACATCATACTCAGGATTTTGTTTAATTGTAGGGTACGAGGCTTATCGCTGATACTCACTCCGGCATGGTTCCCGGACGGTAGGTAATGACCCTAAAACAAGACGATCCGTCTGCCTCCAGCTTTTTGGTCAATAGGAGGAGTTGGCGCTCGCATTCGCTGCGGGTGTCGCCATAAATGAATTTACGCAGGCGCTTGCCGTCCTGGCCGCAGCAGGGCAGGTCTATTACTCCCGCCCAGCTGCCGCGCTTGGTTTCTTGAAAAAAAGCCCTCATATAATCACCTTCCCTAAAATCTTTATCGACTGGTATTTGGTAATGGGTTCAAACAGCGGATTCTCCGGGTGCAGTTCTACCCTCCTTCCTTTCATGTGATATTTCCGACAGGTCAGCTTGCCATCTACTTCCGCCAGCGCGATGTCGCCGTCCTCCGCGTTGGACTGGTCTTTGGCGAAGACCACGGAACCGTCTTTGATCAAAGGTTCCATGGCGCCGCCGCGGACCATGACCGCGAAGTCGGCCACTTTGGGGATGACTTTGAGGGCGGCCGACTCCACAGTAATGACCTCAGGCTCAGAG
>JAAZGN010000200.1 GCA_012511185.1 Clostridiaceae bacterium | reverse complement strand
TTCCAATGCCTCGCGGACCATGCTCTTTAACATCCGGGATCTGAAATGGGATGAGGAGCTCATGCGCATCCTTGATATCCCGCCTCAGATACTGCCGGAGGTACGGCCTTCGAGCTGTGAGTACGGTGAAACCGACGCTTCCTTTTTCGGTGGGCCGATCACGATCGCCGGCGCGGCAGGTGACCAGCAGGCCGCCTTGTTTGGCGAAGCCTGCTTTTTGGCAGGTGAAGTTAAAAATACCTACGGCACGGGTTGTTTTTTATTGATGAACACAGGTGAATTGCCCGTGTTCAGTGAAAACGGCCTGGTGACAACCATCGCCTGGGGAGTCGGCGGGAAAGTTAACTACGCCCTGGAAGGTTCGATATTTATTGCAGGAGCGGCGGTCCAGTGGCTGCGCGATGAGCTGCACCTGCTTAAAACGGCCGAAGAGTCGGAGGCTTTCGCCTTGCAGGTCAAAGACACGGCCGGCTGCTATGTGGTTCCCGCCTTCACAGGCCTCGGAGCCCCTTACTGGGATCAGTACGCCAGGGGCACTATTGTTGGCCTTACGCGCGGCGTTAACGACCGCCACCTCACCCGTGCCACGCTGGAGTCGATTGCCTATCAGACCCTGGATGTGCTCGATGTCATGCAGCGTGAATCAGGCATCCGGCTGAGTTCGCTGAAAGCAGACGGGGGAGCCGCAAACAATAATTTTCTGATGCAGTTTCAAGCTGATATCACAGGTGTTCCTGTCGTGCGCCCCGCCTGTGTCGAGACTACAGCCCTTGGCGCTGCCTGTCTCGCGGGCCTGGCCCGTGGTTTTTGGCCCGATATGGATGAGCTTCGCAGAAACTGGAAGGTTGCTCGCGTCTTCGAGCCGGCTATGACTGCATTGGATCGTGAAAAGAAGATCGCGGGCTGGAAAAAAGCCGTGACGAGGTCTTTTGACTGGGATCGGTGATCGGTGAGCCATCCCGACCGGGCAGGCTCTCTTTGCTGTATAATGCGCTTATGTTGTCGGGTGTCTGCCCGTCTGTATGGAGAGGTACCATATGAATTTTTTCCAGCACTTTTTTTATGGCGTCGAGAGATCCCATGACGTCGATGTCCCGCTTGCACTGAAGATTGTACTGATGGCTCTCTGGATCGGCGTTATGATCCTGATCGTTGTCTTTCGCAAACAGCTTGCCGCGCAAAGAAATCCTGCCCGCATCGCGATAATTGCCGCGGCGGTTCTTCTGGTCGATCAGGTCGTGCTGTACTTGTGGCAGTCCCTGTCCGGCTATTTCAATGTCGAGTTGAGTCTTCCGCTTTACCACTGCCGGATTTGTGTTTGGCTGCTCATCCTGGATCTGGTTTTCGGGATGAAGGTCCTGCGCACGATATGGATTTACTGGGCCATAATCGGTTCCTTCTTTTCCATGGCATTTATGGATCTTTACAAGTTCGATTTTCCGCATTACACAAACTTCCAGTTCTTCTATGTGCATATTATCCTGGGCTGGCTTGTGTTCTACACCATTTACGCGCTGGGTTACCGGTTTGACAAAAAAGGCTTGAAAATCGCCCTTATCTCCACAACTCTGTATAATCTGGGACTGATCCTTTTTAATGCCGCCTGTAACGGGACTTTTCTCACAACAGGCGATATGCTGTTTAATTACGGTTATATGTCGTACGCCCCCGGCGGGTTGAAGGATCTTGCACTGTCTTTTCCGCCCTTCACCTTTAACCTCCTGATGCTGATCGGCTATGATCTGCTGATATTCTTGATTTATCTGGGCGGGCGCGGCCTTAACCGGATAAGCGATCGAAATAGTGTAAAAGAACCGCGATAGAAAGAAATGACAATGCACATAAGCCAATCTCTGCAGGTACCTGAATACCCGCAATTGAAGCGTAAAGGCGCTCTTGGAGCTTATCTGAAATTCTTCCGGCGTGATCTGGTTCTTCTCACGATCTTCCTGGCCTCCATGGGGATCATGCAACTGCTGAACCACCCCATCGGAACCGTACGAAGCCTGGAAATAGCATTTGACAGCAAAATCCCCCTGTGGCCCTCGACTGTCCTTGTTTATAATAGCTGGGCGCCCCTGATTCTGGTGCTGGGGGTTTTCTATTTTCTTCGGGACAGGACGCTTTATCGCCGTTACTTCATTACCATGATCCTGGGCCAGTTGATGGCCGACGCAACTTTTCTTTTTTTCCAGACCCAGATCCCGGTCCCCTATGAAGAAGTGTTTGGTGCGACCGATATCTTCTCGAAGATCCTGGCGATTACTTACCGGGCGGACAATAATTACTGTGGTTTTCCATCCATCCACGTGATTCTTTGTACCCTGACCATCCTGTTTATATGGAAGCTGGACGCTGCCAAACTCTGGCTGAAAATTCTTGTCAGCCTCTATTTTACTGCCGTCGCCCTTTCTACAGTGACGACAAAACAACACGTCGTGCTCGATATTCCCGGTGGAATTGTATACGCGCTGGTTGCCGTTCCGCTTGCGGCACCTTTGGCGCGATGGGTCGAACGCAAATGCTATAAAGAGCCGTTTCGCTGAGCTGATGCCGGCCCCAAGTAAATCCAAAGAAATGAAGAAGATATCATGACAAATACAGTCGCAGACGGCTACATCATCGCGCAGGAACCGACGGAATATGTTGACCTGTTGATGGACAGCGGGCAACATATCGTAATCCAGCTCGACAGGAATTCGGCGCCTGTCACGGTTGCCAATTTCCAGAAACTTGTCGGAGAATCCTACTATGACAGAATTATTTTTCACCGAATCATCGAGGGCTTCATGATTCAGGGATGTGACCCGACGGGGACAGGGCCCGGTGGATCCGAAGAGTGCATCAAAGGGGAGTTTGT
>JAAZGN010000199.1 GCA_012511185.1 Clostridiaceae bacterium | reverse complement strand
GGTTGATACTGCGTCAGGACGCCGACCGCTTCAATACCCGAATTCATGCAGTTGCTGAGCGGAAAATCAATGATCCGGTAGCGGCTGCCGAAGGGGACCGCCGGCTTGGCGATGAAGTCGGTCAAGACGCCCAGCCTTGACCCCTGCCCTCCAGCCAAAATCATGGCGATGATCTCCTGCCTGGTCATGGTCTATTCCTTTCTTTTTCCCGCGTAATGGAGATACAAGCCAGCCAGGGGTGGCAAAGAAATCCTCAATGCCTGTCTGGCCGGGTCCCCTTGGTAGAGACCTTCGGTTGTATACCCTGTCTCCTCCTGGTCCAGTCCCCCGTAACCGCTCCCGCCGTAACGGACTGCGTCGCTATTCAGAAGAAGCCTGTAAAAGCCCTCCCGGGGAACCGGAATAATATAATCGCCGTACGAGGCAGGTGTCATATTCAGGATAACAAGGACGGTTTCCTTATTATCCGCCGTCTTTCGTGCGTAGGCAAAGATACTATTGTCACGGCCATCCGCCTGCAACCATTCGAACCCCCCCCAGGACTCTTCGATTGCCCAAAACGCGGGATGCCTGAGGTAAATGTGGTTGAGATCCCTGACAAAATCACGCATCTCCCGGTGCCGCGGATAACGCAGCATAAACCACTCCAGTTCCTCATAATAGCGCCATTCAATATAAGGGGCGAACTCATTGCCCATAAAATTCAGTTTGGCCCCCGGGTGCGACATCTGGTACATATAACAGGTTCGAAGCGAGGCGAATTGCCTCCAGTAGTCGCCCGGCATCCGCCCTAAAAGCGATTTCTTGCCGTGAACCACCTCATCGTGGGAGAAAGGAAGAATGAACTTTTCCCGGAAAGCATAAACCATGGAGAAGGTAATTTTGTCATGAAATTGGCCCCTGGCGTAATAGTCGGCCTCCATGTAGGAGAGGGTATCATTCATCCAACCCATATTCCATTTGTGGGTGAAGCCCATTCCACCCTGCTCCACGGGTTTCGTTATGTCAGGGTACGGGGTCGACTCTTCCGCGGCCAGGATGCAATGGGGGAAATGCTTGCGGATCAACTGATTGAGTCCTTTGAGAAAATCGATGGCTTCGAGGTGCTGGTAGGTCCCCTCTTGATTCGGTTGGGCCCCGGGACGGCCGAAATCGAGGTAAATCATGCTGCTGACTGCATCGACACGCAAGCCGTCCGCGTGGAATTCATCGATCCAGAACCAGGCGCTTGACATGAGAAAAGATCTGATTTCCGAAAGCCCGTAGTTGAAGACCAGGGTTCCCCAATCCTGGTGCTCGCCGCGACGCGGATCGGGATCCTCATAAAGGGGATGTCCGTCGAAGCGGGCGAGCGCGAAATCATCCTTGGGGAAATGAGACGGAACCCAGTCGAGAATGACCCGGATCCCAGACTGGTGGAGAATATCAATCAGGTACTTCAGGTCGGCCGGTGTCCCGTAGCGTGAGGTCGCGGCAAAATAGCCGGTCAGCTGGTAGCCCCAGGAGGCATCGAGCGGGTACTCCATGACAGGCATCAGCTCAACCGCGTTGTAGCCCATCTCCATGCAGTAGTCAGCCAGCTGCGGCGCCAGCTCACGATAATTGTAGACCTGGCCATCGGCATAGCGCCTCCAGCTGCCCAGATGCACTTCATATATATTGAGCGGTCCCGCCTCCAGCGCGTCCGGCCGCGACGATATAAAATCCGCGTCGCCCCACTGGTAGTCATTTTCCGCATCGTAGAGGATCGATGCCGTTCCTGGCCTGGTCTCCGCGTGCCTTGCGTAGGGGTCGGCTTTCAACAGG
>JAAZGN010000198.1 GCA_012511185.1 Clostridiaceae bacterium | reverse complement strand
CCGCCCGTACCCCCGGCAAGCTGTCGAAGATGCTCCACCTGGCTTCCCTGACTTCCCTTGCCATTCCCGGCATTGTCCTTGGCCTGTCCTATGTTTTGTTCTTCAAGGGCAGCCTGATCTACGGAAGCCTGGCCATCCTGATTCTGGTCAACCTGGTTCACTTTTTTGCCTCCCCCTACCTGATGATCTACAACACCCTGGCCAAGATCAACGAGCACCTGGAAGCGGTCGGCCAGACCCTGGGTGTGAGCAGGGCAAAGATCATCCGGGATGTGATCATCCCCCAGTCGGCCGCTACCCTGGGGGAGATGTTCTGCTACTTTTTTGTCAACTCCATGATGACCATCTCGGCGGTGGCCTTCCTGGCAACGGCGTCCACCCGGCCCCTGTCCTTGATGATCACCAGCTTTGAGGCCCAGATGATGCTGGAGTGTGCCGCCTTCATCGCCCTGATGATCCTGGCGGTCAACCTGCTGGTCCGGGGAATATTCGCCTTGTACAAGAGAAAAATCAGCCGGGAGGCCACATGAGTATCACAAGACTGCAATTTGATCTATTGGCACACCTTTATGAAAAAAAGGGAACGGGCACCCAAAGGGAGATGGCCGCGGAAACCGGCTGGTCGCTGGGAAGCGTCAACCGCGCCCTGGCGGATCTGACCGAAAAGGGATGGATCAGGCAAGGCGTCATCAGCCCGGGAGGGATCGAGGTCCTGGAACCTTACCGGGCGAAAAGGGCCGTCTTCCTGGCAGCCGGCTTCGGAGCCCGCATGGTACCCATTACCCTCAACACACCCAAGCCTTTGATCCGGGTCAAGGGAGTGCGGATCATTGACACCCTGCTCGACGCGGTTCTTGGCGCGGGCATTGAGGAAATCTACATTGTCCGCGGCTATCTGGCCGAACAATTCTACCAGCTCCTCTATAAGTACCCGCAGATCCGGTTTCTGGAGAACCCGGCCTACAATGAAACCAACAATATTTCCTCGCTCATGTGCGCCCGTTACCACCTGCAGGAAGCCTATGTCATGGAGGCCGATCTCTTCCTGCGAAATTCCCGGCTCATTTCGCCCTTCCAATACCGTACCAACTACCTGGGGGTGCCGGTTGAGCGGACCGATGACTGGTGCTTCATCAGCCGTGACCGACGGATTGTCGATTTTACGCTGGGAGGTGAGCACTGCCACCACATGTTCGGTATCTCCTACTGGACCGGACACGATGGCGCCCGCCTGGCCGAGCGGGTCCAGGATGTCTACGCCATGCCCGGTGGCAAGGAGCGTTTCTGGGACACAGTCGCTCTTAATTACTTCGGCGCCGAGTTCCAGGTTGACATCAGGGAGTGCAGCTTCGACGACCTGGTCGAGCTGGACACCTACCGGGAGCTCCGTGAGCTGGATTCCTCCTATGGCGACGCCCAGACGGGAGGGGATTGATCCCGCCCGCCTTGATTGTCGTCAGGACAAGAGCAGCTGGTCGTCGAAATCCTCAAAGGCGTTGATCTTCTCAAACATGGAGAGGAGTTTTTCCACCGTCAGCTCTTTCTTGCTTTCGCCCTGGACATCGATGACAATACGCCCTGCATGAAACATGACCAGCCGGTTGCCCAGGTTGATGGCGTCTTTCATGTTGTGAGTCACCATCAGGGTGGTGATGGCGTGGCGGGCGACCATCTTTTCGGTTAGGTCAAGAACGGTCCGGGCCGTTTTTGGGTCAAGGGCCGCCGTGTGTTCATCCAGGAGCAGGAGCCTGGGCTTTTTCAAGGTTGCCATGAGCAGGGTGAGTGCCTGTCTCTGGCCACCTGACAGCAAGCCCGTCTTGATGGAGAGCCTGTCTTCCAGACCCAGTTCCAGTT
>JAAZGN010000197.1 GCA_012511185.1 Clostridiaceae bacterium | reverse complement strand
CTGAAACAGCGCCCAACTACCCAATTGCTTGCGCAGGCTCACTCCTGGGCATTGCGCTTTCCGGATCCGGCTCTTTTCCGGTAGGGAAAGTAGATTTTCTTTCCCTTTATCCTCTGAATTTTGAAGAGTTCCTCATGGCTAATCAGGAAATGATGCTTGTCCGGTATCTCCACCAAATCCATATGGCTTCGAGCATTTCCGACGCCATGAAAATCAAATTGATCAATTACCTGAGAACCTACTACCTGACCGGTGGTATGCCTGAAGTGGTGGCAACCTGGATTAGAACCAAGGACTGGGAAGAGGTTGATAGAATTCAGCAATCCATTTTGGATGGCTATGAATTGGATTTTGCCAAGCACGCTCCCAGCAAAGACTTCCCCAAATTGACTGCCATCTGGAAATCAATCCCCGGTCAATTAGCTCGGGATAATAGTAAATTCATTTTTTCCCGTGTCAAGAAAGGTTGGAGGGCCAAAGATCTTGAAGACGCGCTCGGGTGGTTGGAAGCGGCAGGGTTAGTCTACAAAGTTTGTAAAGTTGAGCTTGCCCTTACTCCTCTCTCATCCTACGCTGATCAGCTCTATTTCAAGCTTTATATGGCAGATATAGGCTTGCTCCGGAGAATGGCGGGTCTATCGGTAAAAAGTATCTTCGATCCCGATCATGGCTATCGAGAGTTTAAGGGTGCCCTGGCTGAAAATTACGTGCTCAACCAACTCATGGCCCAAGGATTGAATCCCCCCTACTTTTGGCGTTCCGGGAACAAGGCTGAGGTAGACTACATCGTTGAACTGGATGGACTTGTTATCCCCATTGAGGTAAAAGCGGAGCGCAATGTTCAAGCAAAATCGCTGGCGGAATACCGCAAAACCTTTGAACCCGAAATTGCTGTTCGCACCTCCAGGCGGGCTTTATCCGATGGCGAAGTGGCTGGCATCCCGCTCTACCTGATTTCCATGTTTTCGCAATTGATCAGAAGAAAAAGGGAAGGTCAAACAGAGTAACTCCGCCTCTGCTTATTCGTCGTTCAAGACACCGCGATCGGTTGGGGAGCTTTCCCAAACTGCTTGCAGGGGCTTGCCCGCTTTCTTTCTATGAGCTCAGCCCCCTGGCTGACATACCGGCACAGTGCCGCTTCATCCAAAACATAAATCCGGCCTCTCTTTGTCGCGATGCCCCCCCTGCCTTGAGTTTGGCGACAATACGGGAGACAAGGAATAGATCCATGCACCTGGAAACCGCACGCTTAATCATCAAAGACCTGGATGAATACATGGCAGCGAGAAAGGTAATGGAAAAGTGCGGCTTCATCCTGGCTTATGAGGGCATGGATCTTTATCAGGGTCAAGAACGTCTGATCTGCAGGTATCTTTTCCAGGGGTCTTCTGATCGCTGAAAGAACCAGGCCCCCCCTGGGAGAGCTTCCTCTGGCTCCCGCATTCACCGCCTCTCCCCGTCAGCATGTCAAGGCCATGCTCCAGGGCAGGCAGAATCGCGTCCAGATTCTCTGCCACCGCCCTGGGGCTTCCCGGCAGATTAATGATCAGGCTTTGCCCCCTGATGGCAGCGATCCCCCGGCCCAGCATGGCCCGTTCGTTAATCTTCATGCTATAGGCACGCATGGCTTCGGGGATTCCTGGGACAAGCCTTTGGGCAATGGAAGAAGTGGCCTCCGGCATCTGATCCCTGGGAGAAAAACCGCTGCCGCCCGTTGTCAGAATCAGGTCAGCCACCCCCTCGTCACACCAGATCATCAAGCAGGCAGCCAAAGCTTCCCTGTCATCAGGCAGGATGACCTGGGCCGCGATTTGGCAGCCCAAGGCCTCCATCCTGGTCCTGATCAAGGGGCCGCTCTCATCCCGGCGCTCCCCCCGGGCTCCCTTGTCACTGGCCGTCAGTATGGCCACCCGATAGGCTGTTTCCCACATCGTCACATCTCCTGACCATTCAAGGCCGTCTTCTCCCGTATCTGGTCCACCATAAGACCTGCATCAAATAGGTGCATGTTATTGGCGCCCCGGAGGGCGTCTTCCAGTTTCTCAATGTCCGATGAGACAAAGCCCGATAAACCGTAGACCCCCCGGTCAAAAAGGAAGGGCGCCAGGGGCGTGCTGGGGCCGACGATGACTGCCCGGGCCCCTTCTGACAATTGCAGAAGGCGGGGAAGAGTCTTATTGACAAAGGTACTGCCCGTAATGAAAACATAGTCCTGCTTTGGTAAAAGGTACTCGCAGGCGCTATCGGGAAAGTCACCGAAGTCAGGATCCCGTTCCAGGATGGAGAGGTCGCAGTGTCCGGAAAAGCGTTTTTCGATGAAAGGGAAATGGCCGATAATGGCTACTTTTTTTCCTTTCGCTTCTCCAAAATAGACATCAAAGGCCTCCCGCTTCCCCTTTTCAATCCCAGGGTGGGAAAAACCGCAGGCTGCCGCCCGCAGAGGCTGGTTGTACCAGCTGTTGATGGCAGCCATGCCGATGGCCGCCTCCACAAAATTCCAGCTCTTGACAAGTTCAGCCACCTGGCGGAGAGGCCGGCCGATCAGGCTTGCCTCTTCAGACAGGGAGGGACGGCTGATCAGGGGGATGGTCATGGCAAGGCCCACACTCCCTTCACTTGAAACCACCCGGCTCCAGTGATAACCGCCCTGGTAGTATTGGACAGTTGGTTCCGCGGGTATGCCCGCAATCAATTCATCGTACAGAGTCCATGGATTATTCATAGGGTTCGATTACACCTCCCAAAACTTCCAGGAGCTTATCCCGGCTGGGGATCATCTCGATCGGGCAGAGCAGCTCGACCGTGGTCCGGCCTCCCGCTTCACAGGACGACCCTGCAGGCCGGTAATAGTTGCCCTGGGAAAGAGCCTGCATCTGAGCCCGGGTGGTCTTGGGCGCGAATGCTGACCGGATATGGTAACCATCTTCTGCATGGTAGATGTGGGCTCTTTCACAGAAATCCATCCGCCGGGGCAGGTAAGCGTCGTCACTGATGACGTCAAGTTTGGGCATCTGACGGTGAGGAAGTCCGCGAAGCGCGCTGACAAAGGGAGCCAGGTACAGATCGCAGGTGATTTGCGCGCCCAGAGGCGGACCCGCAACCCCGAGAACCGCTTTACCTTCCAGGATGGACAAGCTACTCTTCCGTCCTGGACCGTGCGCCAGTTCCGTAACGATCACCTCACCCATCTCACCCAGGATGTCGAGTGTAAAGTCCTTCGTTCCAAGGGAAGAGCCTGCAATAATTACAAGGGCATCGTTTTCATCCAAGGCCAGGCGGACCGCTTGGGCCAATTCACCGGGCTCATCCCTGGCAATGGGGTAATTGACCGGTTGGGCTCCCCATTCGGTCATATAGGCCGCGATCATATAACCGTTGGATTCAACATTCTTGCCCAAAGGGAGCGGACATCCGGGCGGTATCAGTTCATCCCCGGTCGGAATAATCCCAATCCGGGGACGCGAATAGACCCGGACCCGGTTCACACCGCCGGCGGCGAAGAGGCCGATATGAGCAGGGACAATCATTTCCCCTGCCGGGATCAATGTTTCCCCCTGCCGCATGTGTTCACCGACGGGATTAACCATTTCCCCCTGGTATTCGGGCAGTTCGCAAATTCTGATTCCGGTCTCTCCAATGATCACATCCTCGATGGCAATCACGGTATCGTAACCGTCCGGCAGTGCAATACCTGTATTGGCGTATTCATAGTCCCCGCCTTCCGTCCAGGCGGACGTATCCGGCGGCCCTCCCTCGAAGTCCGCATAGCGCACTGCAATCCCGTCAAAGCGGCTGACGGGCGTATTGGGCAAGGTATTAACCGCCAGAACATCTTCTGCGCACACATATCCCAAGGATTGATCAAAAGGCACCTCTTCGGTTCTTGACACCCGGCCGACAACTTGCTGAATGATGGACACCATCTCATTTCGCCTGGGGATACAAGTTTTCTTTGACACGCTGTGTTTCATTTCAGCCCCGCTTTCCTGGAAACCGGAGGCATCCGCCGGTCTCATTTCCCCACTGCCCATCCGTGTTGACAGGGGAGTAACAGTCCTCTATATTAATTTTCAACTATCGACTTATATTTAAAAACAACTCGGTCTGGGAAGCAGGATACAATTTGTCTCTGAAAAAAACAACCATCTGGCAGCCACTGATTCTTATTGCCTTACCCATCCTCGTCCTTGCTTTTTCTCTGTCCGTCGGGCGCTATCCCGTCAGCATTGATGCCCTGGCAAGCGCTCTTTGGGCCCAGATCAGCGGCGGGAAGATGACAACAGCCCAGCTGGCCCTGGTCCGCGTCCGCCTGCCAAGAACGCTTCTGGCGATGATCGTGGGCGCGGCCCTGTCGCTTTCAGGCGCTGTCTACCAAGGCCTTTTCAAAAACCCGGTCGTCTCTCCCGACCTCCTGGGTGCCACCAGCGGAGCTTCCCTTGGGGCAGCCTTATCCATCCTCTTGGGGGCCCGCGCGGCAGGCATCCAGTTTTTTTCTTTTTTGGGCGGTATCCTGGCCGTTCTCCTGGTCGCCCTCCTGGACCGCCTGGTCTCCCGGCGTGCCTCCTCCGTTGTCAACCTGATTCTTTGCGGAATGCTGGTGTCCAGCCTTTTCAATGCCCTGGTCTCCTTTACCAAATTTGTCGCAGACACCGAAACCAAGCTGCCTGCCATCACCTTCTGGCTCATGGGAACCCTGTCCGGGACCACCTTGAAAGATCTGGGTGTATTCTGGCTCTTCCTTCCTGCCTGTACCATCCTGCTCCTGGTCCGCTGGAAGGTTAACATCCTCTTCCTGGGCGATGACGAGGCCCGCATGCTGGGTGTGAATATTACCTTGTACCGCTGGCTGATTATTGCCTGCGCGACACTTCTCACCTCCTTGTCCGTCAGTGTGTCGGGCAACATCGGCTGGATCGGCCTGGTTGTCCCCCACTTCGCCCGCATGGTCGTAGGATCCAATTACGGCAAAGTACTCCCCGCCTCCGCCCTCATCGGCAGCGCTTTCATGCTGCTGGTCGACACAGCGGCCCGCATGCTCCACACGGTCGAGATCCCCCTCAGCATCATCACGGCAGTCATCGGGGCTCCTTTTTTCTTCTTCCTCCTCCTCCGTTCCAAGAAAGGATTCGTATCATGATCAAGGTAGAAGACCTGGTGTGCGGCTATCATCCCGGAAAACCCGTCGTCGGGCCCCTGTCCTTCGAGATCGGCAAGGGCGATATTGCCTGCCTGATCGGGCCCAACGGAATCGGGAAGACAACCCTTTTCAAGACCATCCTGGGGCTCCTGAAACCACTGGGAGGAGTCATCTTCGTCAACGGCAAAAACTACAGGGATTATTCGGCAAAAGAGTTTGCCCGGACGGTCGCCTACGTTCCACAGGGCCATATTCCTCCCTTTCCCTACACCGTACGGGACGTCGTCGTTATGGGCTGCAACCCCAACATGCAGGAACTCTCCTCGCCTGGCAAAGAGGATTATGCCGTGGCTGACGAAATGCTCGAACTGATGAATATCCGGCATCTGGCCAACCGTGATTACACCGAGATCAGCGGCGGCGTACGCCAGATGGTCATGATCTCGCGGGCACTGGCTCAGCAGACCCGCCTTCTGGTTATGGACGAACCGACAACCCATTTGGATTACGGCAATGAAACCCTGGTCTTGGGTCAGGTAAGGAAACTGGCCGGTCTGGGCTACACCATCGTCATGATCACGCATGCGCCCAGCCACGCTTTCCTGTACGCCAACCGGGCTCTGGCTATTGGCAGGGACGGGCTCTTCGTCAACGGAGACCCCAGCGCTGTCCTGACGGAGGAGAGCCTTCTCAACCTGTACGGCGTGGGAATCCAGCTCTTCGATGTCCGTTTGAAAAATGATCAGCGGCAGGCAAGAATCTGCATGCCGATGAGCATATAAAAAAATATAAAGGAGAATCTTATGAAAAAGAACCGAATGAAACTGGCCAGCATAATACTGGTACTGCTTTTTGCCCTTATGCTTTCGGCCTGCGGCACCACGACCACCCCCCCGACCGATCCGACCGAATCCGTAACAGAGCCGGTCCAAAGCGAACCCCAGGATACAGATCTGGTGGGTGAGACCTATATCTTTACCGACTCCACCGGCCGGGAAGTGGAACTGCCCCGCAAGATTGAGCGAGCGGCCAGCGGGGGCCCCCTGGCCAACATCATGATCTACGGTGTTCAGCCGGATGTCCTGGTGGGCTGGTCCAGCGCTCCTTCCAATGCGACAAAAAAATACATCGAGGAAAAATACTGGGATCTGCCCGAGTACGGAAAATTCTACGGCAATGCCGATGATTTCAACCGTGAAGCCCTGATGGCCAGCGATCCCCAAGTCATTATCGACGTAGGTGAATGGGATGAAGAGTACAAGGTGCAGCTGGATGAACTGCAGGAGCAGATCGGCATCCCGGTGATCCTGATTGAGGCGAATCTGGAGCAAAACCCTGCCGCCTACCGAACCATGGGCAAAGTCCTGGGTAACGAGGAACGGGGAGAGGAACTGGCCCTTTACTGTGAAACGATCTTGGCAGACGCCCGTGAGAAGGCATCTTCCATCCCCGAAGAGGACCGGGTCAAAGTCTATTACGCCGAGGGTGAAACCGGACTTTCCACCATCATCTCCGGAACCATTCATTCCCAGATCTATGAACTGATCGGAGCCAAAATTGTGGTCGACGCCGACAGCGCCCAGATCCAAAAAGGTGGCGGAACCGTTTCTCTGGAGCAGGTTCTGGCCTGGGAACCGGATGTCATTATGTTCGCCAGGGGCAGCATCTTCGAAACCGTCGCAGGAGACGCGTCCTGGGCCGCGCTGGAGGCCATTTCGAGCGACCGTTACTACGAGATTCCCACGGAACCTTATAACTGGCTGGGCCGTCCCCCCGGACCCAACCGCATGATCGGCGTACGCTGGCTTGGCAATCTCCTCTACCCTGAGATCTTCGATTATGATATCGCTCAGGAAGTCAGGGATTTCTTCCAACTCTTCTATCGCTATGAACTGTCTGATGCTGAAGTTGAGGAACTCCTCGAGAGCTCCACTCTTAAAGCCAAGAACAATTCCTGAACCGCAAGCATCCGCTTAGGGGCGGAAGACGTATCTTACGCCTTCCGCTCTTTCGCGGGGCAAGGAGAAGCTCTATGAAACCCCATCGAACAAAAGCGCCCGACCCTTTGTTTTTCCAGGAACTCTGGGAAAACCTGGAGCCCGCAGACCATCTTACTTCCCCCAAACATTGGAATATGAGAGCCGACGGCTGGATCAAAAAGTTGGAAGAACGGCCGGTTTACAGGGAGAAGGAGCTTGGGCGGGTCCAGGCCACCAGGGATTTCCTGCTTGGCCAGGACCTGATCGGGCCGGGCAAGAAGGTTTTGGATATCGGCTGCGGCCCCGGCCTTTTTGCAACTGAATTCGCTAAAACCGCCGAATTTGTTACCGGCCTGGATTTGTCTCCCCGCATGGCCCGCCACGCCGCCGCTTATGCCAGGGCCCAGGGTCAGGACAACACCCGCTTTATTGCCCTGGATTTCAGGGAAGCCGACCTGCAAACACTGGGAGGTGCCCGTGCCTACGACCTGGTCATGAGTTCCCTGACCCCTGCCATCTCCGGGCTGGCTGATTTATACAAGATGATGTCTTTGAGCCGGGACTCCTGCCTTCACGTCTCTTTCGTCGAAACGCGGGACAGCCTTCGGGCGAAAATGATCCGGGATTTGTACGGCCACGTCGACCAAAAGGGCGGTCATTGGGATGGCCGGGTATTCTACTCCGTTTTCAATCTTCTTTTTTGGGGAGGCTACTACCCCGTAACCTCTTATTTCACCTATAACAAAGACGGTGCTGTTGAGCTGGATGACGATCTGATTGACCGCTATACCAGCATGCTGAGCAAGGAATTGATGGGGGTCGACGTCAGCAGGGAAGCCATCCAGGAATATCTGGAGGCAATTAACCGCAAGAAAGGGCATCTCACCCGGCAGACCAGTGAAAACTACGGCTTCATCCTCTGGAATGTTAACAAGAAACGGAACACCACAAACTATGCAAAGGAGCTGTCATGAATAACGAAATTTTGCTCGAGAGTGCCGAATTGGTTCGTGAGCAGTTGGGAAGCGATCTGGACTCCATCACCCTTGAACGCGCTGTTTTCGGCCTCTTTTTTTCAGGCGTCAAACTCTCTTCAGGGCATGGTGGTTTGAGCTTCACCCCTATCAAGGAATTGCCCCAGGCTGTCTGCTGCCCCAGTTCCGCCCGTGCCATGCCGCTTTCCGGCCGACTGGCGGGCCGAACTGCCAACGATCTGCTGAATGATCTGGACAATGGAAATGTCCTCCGCAAGGCCTTGGCTGTGGCCGCGCTGAACGCCCTTTCTTCCGCCTGTCTGGAGAAATATCCGCTTCCCGATGATTATGAAATCATTGATGATGCCGATGCTTTTGACCTGGTCACCATACCGGCGGCTGGCAGAACCGTTGTCGTCGGAGCCCTGGTTCCCCTGCTCAAGAAACTGACCTCCGCGGACGCGGATTATGTCGTCCTGGAACAGGATGTCCGGACCTTGAAGGGCAAGGAGCTGGAGCATTTCTCCCCAGCGGAAGACGCCCCTTTCCATGTCCCCATGGCCGACCTCCTCGTTATCACAGGAACCACCGTCCTGAACGGCACCCTTCCCGCCCTCCTGGAATTAGCCAAACCGAGCGCGGAAATCCTGGTGACCGGCCCTACGGCCAGCATGCTCCCGCATGCCTTTTTCAAACGGGGTGTTACCATGACCGGAGGAATCGTGGTGACGGATCCGGATGCTCTCCTGGATGTCATCAGCGAGGCCGGTTCGGGCTACCATTTCTTCGGTAAATCCGCCCGGAGAACAGTCATCCGAAAGAAACCTTAAGCACCTGCCCCGATCTCTTCTGGTTGGGAGCCATGGCTGATCCTCAAGGTACCATTCATGCCCCGGCCGACCCCTTGATAAAGATCAATTGACCGAAAGCCAGATCATTTGAAATACCCCTGCGCACAGTCCCGTCAAAACCATCAATCGTGATACCGCCAATCCATGGCCCTTACTAAAAGGGTGCTGCGGAATGTACTTCATTCCTGATTAAGCGCTCTACATCAAGCGCTCTACCGCCAGGCGAGCGTGAGAATATGTATCACAAAAGTACGGTTTTTCGTATATCTCCTTTTTTTCACTTCACTGTCCAGCTTACCTTGTCATTTATCTTTTTGGCCTGACACCTTGACAAACCGGAAATGTGTCTGCTAGCATGTGTCGAACGTCCGGCAATCAAGCTTCCCAATGGACGTATAAGCTCGGAAAGGGCGAAAACATGCACTATATCCTTGCAGGAGTTCGTTTTCTTACAGGAAAACAAGAAGAACGCAGGGATATTGTTTTCTCTGAAGGGTCTTTGGTCCTTCATACAAGTCCCAAACCACCAGGCCCATCAGTTGAAATCAAGGGCAATGACCTCTGCTTGTTTCCGGGTTTCACCGATGTCCATGTACACCTCCGTGAACCCGGTTTCTCTTACAAGGAGACCATTCAGTCCGGAACCCTCGCTGCCGCCAGGGGTGGTTTCACCTGCCTGTGCGCCATGCCAAACGTCCGTCCGGTGCCTGACAGCCCCGATGCATTACAAAGGCAGCTCAACCTGATCAAAGAAAAAGCCCTTGTCAGTGTATTGCCCTATGGTGCCATCACCATGGGACAAAAAGGCGAAGCCTTGTCCGATATGGCCGGGATGGCCGGCCATGTCGCAGGTTTTTCCGATGATGGCCGCGGCGTGCAGTCCAAGACCATGATGCGGCAGGCCATGGAAACCGCCAGACACCTGGACAAAATCATTGCCGCCCACTGTGAAGACGAAACCCTGCTTACCGGCGGCTACATCCACGCCGGCGCCTATGCCAGGCTGCACGGCCACCCAGGCATCACTTCAGAAAGCGAATGGAGGCAGGTGGCGCGGGATTTGGAGATCTCTGAACAAACCGGCTGCAAATACCATGTGTGCCATGTTTCCACCCGGGAAAGCGTGGATCTGATCCGTAGAGCAAAGGCCAGAGGCGTCGATGTGAGCTGCGAAACAGCACCTCACTATCTGGTGCTCGATGACAGTCAGCTCGAAGACGCTGGCCGGTTTAAAATGAATCCGCCGATCCGGGATAAAAGAGACCGGGAAGCATTGGTGGAAGGACTGCTGGATGGAACAATCGACATGATCGCCACCGACCATGCCCCTCATTCCGCTGAAGAGAAATCCCGTGGACTGAAAGACAGCCTTAATGGTGTAGTTGGGCTTGAAACGGCTTTTCCTGTGTTGTATACGCATCTGGTGAAGTCAGGCGTCATGAAGCTTGAACAGCTCATCCGGCTCCTGTCTGTCAATCCCAACAAACGCTTCCAGGTTCAGAGTTCTGATGACTACACTCTCTTTGACCTGGGTATAAGGGAAACTGTTGATCCGGATCAATTCTTGTCGTCGGGCCGCAACACACCCTTTGAAGGAATGCAGGTCTACGGCAAATGCCTGTTGACGGTATGCCAGAACAGGGTTGTTTGGCAAGACAGTACTTTCTTCAGCCGGGAGAGGAAAAGATGAAACAGTGCATCTACCTGGTCGAAAAAAATGAACGGATCGCCCGGGATACTTACCGCATAGTGTTCTCGGGAGACAGCTCCGCATTCATGGCACCCGGTCAGTTTTTGAATCTCCGGGTAAAGGGGCTGTACTTGCGCCGCCCCTTTTCTGTTTGCGAATGGGAGGAAGGCAGCATCTCCATTGTCTATAAGGTTGTCGGCGCGGGAACGGAAATGATGGCCGCTTTTAAGCGCGGACAAGACGTCGATGTTTTGGCGGGACTGGGGAACGGCTTTTCCACAGAACCAAGCGGTGCCCGTCCGCTTCTCCTCGGCGGCGGTGCCGGGGT
>JAAZGN010000196.1 GCA_012511185.1 Clostridiaceae bacterium | reverse complement strand
GTCTGGAAAAGAATGCCACCACCATCCGACTGGCCAAGATGAACCTAGCGGTGCACGGCCTGGAAGGCGATATCCAGAAAGCCATCACCTACTACGAAGACCCCCACGAACTGCTGCGCAAGACCGACTTTGTCATGGCCAATCCACCCTTCAACGTGGACGAGATCGACGCCGACAAGGTCAAGAACGACCCGCGTCTGCCCTTCGGCCTGCCCGGCGTCAACAAGAAGGATAAGGTCAGCAACGGCAACTACGTCTGGATCAGCTACTTCTACAGCTACCTGAATGAACAGGGTCGAGCCGGGTTTGTCATGTCCTCCCAGGCCTCCAGCGCCGGACGGGATGAGGCCAAGGTTCGCCAGAAGCTGGTGGAGACGGGTGATGTCGATATCATGGTCGCCATCCGCTCCAACTTTTTCTATACCCGCACCGTTCCCTGCGAACTGTGGTTTATTGATCGGGGCAAGCCCGAGTTGCACAAAGGCAACATTCTAATGATCGACGCCCGTAACATATACCGCAAGGTCACGCGCAAGATTTACGACTTTTCTCCCGAGCAGGAACAAAACCTTCTGGCTATTGCCTGGCTTTACCGGGGCGAGACCCGGCGCTATCTTGACCTCGTAGCAGGCTATTGCCAACGTATGCTGGCCGAGGGCGCGGCTTGTTTCACTATGAAAAATGACACGGGCGAATCGGTTGAACCACTGCCCGATTTTATCGCTGCGCTGGCTACCCTGCGCGGAAGTATCGATCCCTTCCTCCAGACCCTGGCCAAAAACGCAACTCATGCCGAAAAGGACCAGCCAGGTGTTTTGGCCCTAGGAGAACTGGATAACACCATCTTGCTGTTTATGGCGGATGTGGAAGTTTTTCAAAAAAATATCACCAAAGAGCAGACGGCCTGGGGACAACAGAAAACAACTAACGGCGAGTTGAGAAAGGCTGTTGATCGCCTGGCACCGGTAGCTGAAACCAGCCGTGACCTGATCAAACAAACCGATCTGCTCTACAAGCTGGCCGTCCGGTTGATCGAAACCTGTGAAAATGAGTGCGATGCCAAGGGCAGAGACGCCTGGTCGGTTCGCGACATTACCCGCGCCCGTAAGGCTGCCGATGAAGCCCGCGCCCTGGCCGTGGAACAACTCAGGCAAGTGCGCTACTTCTGGAAACAGGCCCACTGGCTCACCGAACGATTCCCCGAGGCCAAATTGTGCAACGTGGAAGGACTGGTCAAGCTGGTTGACAGGGCCGAGATCGCCGCCAATGACTGGAGCCTCACCCCCGGCCGCTATGTCGGCGTCGCGCCGGAAGAAGAGGACGAGGATTTCGACTTCGAGGAGGTCCTGCGTGACATCCATGTGGAACTGGAGGACCTGAACGCCGAAGCGGTGCAACTGGCCGCAACCATCAAAAAGAATTTCGAGGAACTTGGGATATGAAAACTGCCGAACTGATCAAGGCAGCAGAGGGCAAGACCCTGGAGTTCAAGCAGGATCTCTCTTCCCCGCGCAATCTCCTCAAGACACTGGTGGCCTTTGCCAATACTGCCGGCGGCAGGGTCATTATCGGCGTGCAGGATAAAACACGCAAAGTCATTGGCATCGAATATCCCCTTGATGAGGAAGAGCGCATTTGCAGCCTGATTGCCGACTCCATCAGCCGT
>JAAZGN010000195.1 GCA_012511185.1 Clostridiaceae bacterium | reverse complement strand
GGCCGGTACTGGTCCCCGTAATCGTTACCCTGGTGGTCCCGGGTCGTCGGATCAATGATACGGAAAAAATGGGCCAGGACAGCCGTGAGTGAAATCTCGCCGGGATCGTAAACCACACGGACCGTTTCGGCGAAGCCGGTGTTGCCCCGGCAGACTTCCTCATAGGAGGGATCGGCGCCTGTTCCGTTGGCGTAGCCCGCCTCCGTTTTTAAAATGCCTGCCGGCAAGAGCTGGTAATAGCGCTCGACCCCCCAAAAACAGCCGCCCGCCAGGTAAATTGTTTTTTGATTCATGTCCTTGCCGCTCCCCGCTCTTTGATTACTTTCATCATAGCCAAAAAGGTTTTTTTTACCGTCGCCCCAGATACCGCGCCCCTCTTGTTTTGCCATTTTTTCGAGTTCCTCAAAATAATCGTTGAATTTTGTGTTGGGCGGATAGCGGTGCTGCCACGCCAATCCCTCACGGACCAGGACCTCATTGACCATGGTATGGGCGTCCAGCCATACGTAGACCAGAAGCCGTTCGTAGGGGTCGGTGGACTCGACATCGAACTGGAGGTAGGCCTGACGGCCGGTCAGCCAGGCGGAGACCAGGCGCGAGACCGATTCTCCCCGGTGCGTCCTCATCGTTTCATCGTGATGCGAATAGGATTCAGGGGCATCAAGCCCGTTGAGCCGGAGTCTGACCGGCCGGTCATCCCGCATGACAATCAAGGTATCGCCGTCGACCACCCGGAAGATTTCCACCTCTTCGAGCCGGGAAAGATCGACCGCCCCGCCGGGGCGGAGCAAGTCGTAGGTCTCCAGGGGCAGATCGAAGGTGGCCGCAACCCGGGCTGCCTCTTCTTCTGTCAGGGGGGAGTCTTCGGGAATAAGAAGGGGTCGCTCATCCGTCCGTGAGGGGTAAGGCGTCGTCAGGACAGGCCCGGACGGTGTCCCGGGATCCTTGAAATGGCAAGCGGACAGGATTGGTAGTGCCGCCGCTGCCATGATCACAAGAAGGAGCAAGGCGGCAGCCTTTGGTAAATTCATTTTTTGTCTGCGCGGTAACACGCAATTGTGACAATTGTTCAAATTCATGATGTTTCTGCTCTACAAATGGACGTTATATTACGGGTGTAGCAAGACGCTACGACAACACCTCTTCATACGTCTCCTCGATAGGGACCCGCTCGGGTCCCTATCAACTTTTGGAGAAATAATTCAATCAAAACCAAGATCAGCCAGCCAGCATCTTCAGTTTTTCGTCGCGGATGCGGTAGACATTGTGAATGACTTTCTCAATGTCGATGGTAGTAAACGCACCATCTTTGTAAAGCACCCGGCCATCCACCATGGTCAGAACCACATCGGAAGCATTGGCATTGGTAAAGAGGCAGGTTCCATAGTCGTAGACAGGCTGGAACTTCAATGTCGTCATGTCGAGGACAGTCAGGTCGGCACGGTAATCCTCCTCAAGCAGGCCCGTGTCCTCGCGCCCTTGGGCCAGGGCGCCGTTCCGGGTCGCAAAGGTCAGAAGCTCGCCTGTTGAAAAGAGGAGCGGGTCGTGGTTCATACCCTTGGCCAGAAAAGAGGCAAGCGTCACTTCCTCGATCATGTCCAGGTTGTTATTGCTACCCGCGCCATCTGTGCCGATTGTGACGCGGATGCCATAATCGCGCCATCTTTTGACATCGGGCAGGCCGCTGCCGATCTTCAGGTTGGAGGAGGGCTGATGGCTGAGTGTCACGCCCTTGTTCTTCAGGATGTCATAATCCTCATCCTCGATGAAAATGGCGTGGGCGGCTGTGGCCGGCACATCGAAAAGTCCCAGATCAGCCAGGTAGCGGGCAGGGGTCTTGCCGAATTTTTCCTTGCATTCCTCGTGTTCACCCTTGGTTTCCGACAGATGGACGTGCATCCGAAGCTTTTTGTCCCTGGCGTAAACGGCAAGCTGGCGGACCAGTTCCGGTGCGCTCGTGTACTGGGCATGAAGTGAGGCGTTGGCGATGACAAGTCCCTTGGATGTTTGGGCGTCACGGATCATGGTTTCCGTCTCGCGGTACCAGGCGGTTTCCTCGAGCAGGGTCGCAGCGTCACCCGTCAGGCCATTCGACAGGCTGGCCTTGATGCCCGATTCGACCACGGCACGGAAAATTCCCTGGATCCGCATATACATATCGGTGAAGGAAACGGTGCCGCCGCTCAACATTTCGGCGATCCCCAAAAGGGCGCCCCAGTACATATCCTCTTCGGTCAGCAGCGCTTCAAAAGGGAAGATCCGTTTATAAAGCCAGTCATAAAGTGACAAGTCTTCACCGTAACCACGTGTCAGGGTCATGGGGACGTGGGAGTGGTTGTTGAAAAAACCGGGGATGAGGAGTTTCCCGCGGCCGTCATGGACATCCTTTTCCGAGGCACGCGCCTGGTCAAGCGTGGTCCCGCACGGTTCGACGGCGTCAATGTAGGCGCCGGCGACCCGGACATTCATGTGCTCCCGGGTCTTTCCATCCTGGTCGATCAGGGCGATATCGTGAAATAACATGGATTTATCCTTTCCCCGCAATAATACCTTCGATGAGCGCTCCCAGCCGGTCAGCCGATGCCTTGGCCACCACACCGACCTCTTCGTCGGAGAGAGCCTGGTCAAGGACGCCGGCCGCCATATTGGTGATCAGGGAGAAGCCCAGGACTTCCATGCCGCAATGGGCGGCTGTCAAAGTTTCCGTCACGGTTGACATGCCCACGGCATCTCCCCCCAGGGTCCGGATGGCGCGTATTTCGGCCGGTGTCTCAAAATGGGGGCCCGTACAAAAATAGTAGACGCCCTCTACCAGGTTTAGGGGAGGATCAAGTTTGGCGGCTGTCTGGTGGGCCAGTTTCCGATGCGCCGGCGTGTAGAGCCAGGTGATGTCGAAAAAGCGCGGCCCGAAATCCTCGATGTTGGGTCCTGTCATGGGGCTGGCGCCGGCCAGGTTGATGTGATCGGAAATCACCATGATATCGCCGACCTCAAAGTCGAGATTGACGCCGCCGGCGGCATTGGTGGTGATCAGGGTCCGGACGCCCAAAAGCGAGAGGACGCGG
>JAAZGN010000242.1 GCA_012511185.1 Clostridiaceae bacterium | reverse complement strand
GTGCTGAGCGCGCGCGACCGGCTGGAGAAGATCGTCGCCGACGTGCTGATGGACTTCGAGACCCGCGACCGGCTGAAGAGCGGGCGCGGCAACGCCATGCTGGTGTCGGGCAGCATCTACTCCGCCTGCCGCTTCTTCGAGATGTTCCAGCAGACCGACCTGGCCGGGAAGTGCGCCTTCATCACGTCCTACGCGCCGTCGCCGGCCGACATCAAGGGCGAGGAGACCGGCGAGGGTCTGACCGAGAAACTCCGCCAGTACGACATCTACCGAAAGATGCTGGCCGCGCACTTCAGCGAGCCCGAAGAGACGGCCATGTACAAGGTCGCCGAGTTCGAGAAGCAGGTGAAGAAGCGCTTCATCGACGAGCCCGGGCAGATGCGCCTGCTGATCGTCGTGGACAAGCTGCTGACCGGCTTCGATGCGCCCTCGGCGACCTTTCTCTACATCGACAAGCAGATGCGCGACCACGGCCTGTTCCAGGCCATCTGCCGCGTCAATCGACTCGATGGCGAGGACAAGGAGTACGGCTACATCATCGACTACAAGGACCTGTTCCGGTCGCTGGAAGGCGCCATCAAGGACTACACCGGCGAGGCCCTGTCCGGCTACGACAAGGCCGATGTCGAGGGGCTGCTGAAGGATCGCCTCGCGGCCGGACGCGCCCGACTGGAGGAGGCGCGCGATGCGATCAAGGCGTTGTGCGAGCCGGTAGAGCCGCCCAAGGGCAGCGCGGAGTACCTGCGCTACTTCTGCGCGGCGGAGAGCGGCAACGCCCTGCAGCTGAAGGAGAACGAGCCCAAGCGGGTGGCGCTGTACAAGCTCGCCGCCGGATTCCTGCGCGCCTACGCCAACCTCGCCAACGAACTGCTGGATGCCGGCTACACCGCCGCCCAGGCCCAGGCGCTGAAGGACGAGGTCAGCCACTTCGAGAGCGTTCGATCCGAAGTCAAGCTGGCCAGCGGCGACTACGTCGACATGAAGCTCTACGAGCCGGCGATGCGCCACCTGCTGGATACCTACATCCGCGCGGAAGAGAGCGAGAAGGTTTCCGCCTTCGACGACCTGACCCTGGTGAAGCTGATCGTGGAGCGCGGCGAGGCCGCCGTCGATGAACTTCCCAAGGGTTTGCGCGCGGATCGCCGTGCGATGGCGGAAACCATCGAGAACAACGTTCGCCGCCTGATCATCGACGAGATGGCGGTCAACCCCAAGTACTACGAGCGCATGTCGCAACTGCTGGATGCGCTGATCGCCCAGCGCAAGCAGGAAGCCATCGACTATGCGGCCTATCTTGCCAAGGTGGTCGAGCTGACGCGAAAGGTTTCCCGCCCGGGCAGTGGCTCGGCGTATCCGCTGAACATCAACAGCCCGCTGCGCTGCGCGCTGTACGACAACCTGCGTGCAATCGAGAACCTGTCGGCTCGACTGGTCGACCAACGCAGGGTCGCCGAGGTGCCCGACGTCGCCGCTGCAGCGGCACTTTCCGTCGACGACGCGATTCGCGCCGTCCGCAAGGCCGACTGGCGCGGCAACCGCTTCAAGGAGCGCGAGGTGCTCAACGCCGTTCGCAGCGTGATCGCAGATGCGGACCTCGCCGAGCAGCTGTTCAACATCGTCAAGGCCCAGCGCGATGGGTAGCGCGCGCCGGATGCTGGTGGCGGGCATCAGCGTGGACGTGCAGCGGAAGGACATCAAGAACCTCCACGTCGGCGTCTATCCCCCCGCCGGCCGCGTGCGTGTCGCTGCGCCGCTGCGCCTGGATGACGAAGCCGTCCGGCTGGCGGTGATCTCCCGCCTGGGCTGGATCCGTCGCCAGCAGGCCGCGTTCACGCAGCAAGATCGGCAGTCCCAGCGCGAGTTCGTGAGTGGCGAAAGCCACTACTTCCGCGGGCGACGATACCGGCTTGAAGTCATCGAGCGCCCCGGCACTG
>JAAZGN010000230.1 GCA_012511185.1 Clostridiaceae bacterium | reverse complement strand
GCGCAGATTCTGCGGCTTGTGTGATGGCTTCCTGCCCGGCTGAGGTGAATAGGTTGGGCATTACGCCGTGCTGTTGCAGATCAGGCGTCATGAACTGAACCCTGCCAGCTTTATCTTGCTGCCCGGTACTTGCGATGATCCGCTCCCATCGGTGCCGCAGGTCGTTTCCAGGCATTTCGCCGTCGACGAACAGGACGCTAACGGGGGCTTTTGCCTGCCACCCAAGGAACGCACCACCTGTTCCAAGCGCATGTGTGATGCCGAGCGAGACATGCGTTTTCCCGATGCCGCGTGGTGCGTAAATCATGCTAAGCGATTGCGACAGCAGCCACGGTGAAAGCAGTTGTTCGCGTGGTGGAAACCTAGCTGCCAGCAGCCCCGCAGAAGTGACCACTACCGGCTTCGAAAATTGGTGCAATGGTGCATTTACCAAGGATGCACCAATTGCACCAATTTCACGTTCGGCATCCTCACGGGCCATGTCCTCCAATGTGCGAGCAGTCATCGGGCTGCCGCCAGCTCGGCTTCGGCGATGATCTCCACCGCACGCTTTAGCCGTTTGCAAGCGGTCGCCAGACGTTGACCATCTGCAATCTCGCACCCGCCGGTGACATATACATCTCGCGCCACGTCCAGGGCGATGCGGGCCTCCAGAGCGATGCACGGCAGCAGCCCCTTCACGCGGCGTAGTGCGGTATCATTGGCCTCGGAAACCTGCCTGCCAGCAATTCCCGAAGCCCCGGCCGATGCGCCGGGGTTTCGCATTTCTGGGGTCTGCATCAAGCGCCTCCGATGCCGGTATTGGTGCGATACGGCAGTAGCAGCCGTTGCGCCGCAACGCGCCGAGCCTCGTTCTGCACCGGATCGCCTGCATCGGCGTGAACCTGTGCCAGCAGCATCGCCGCCATCGCGAGGTCGCTCGGGATGTCACTGCTGCCGAACTCGGTTTCGGGGTCGAATCCCAGGAAGTGCCGGACTTCCGCGCTGGCAGATTCAAGCGCCACTGTCAGGGGCGGATCAAGATCGGTGGTCAGTTCGCGCAGATATGCCTTGCGGGCGGACAGGGTGATGATGCTCATGCCGCCACCTCCAAACGTGATTCGACAAACCGGCGAAGCTCGGATTCCGGGATCAGAGTTTTGCAGCCGATTTTGAACGTCCGCAGCTGGCCGTTTCCGATCAGCTGGTAAAGGGTCGTTCGGCCTATTCCGAGACGTGCGCAGGCAGCGGGAACAGAGTGCGCCAGCGGCGCGGTGGTGGTGTCTTGCATGTCGTTTCTCCATCTGAAGGGACGCAACGCCATCACGGCGAGGCACGGCACTTCATTCGTCCGCGTCCGCATGTGGCGTTGCGGACACGATTATTGACGCATGAGTTGTTAGGATTATCACGCAGCCTGCATGATGACACTGAGCTAGCAGGATGATTCCTTTCTCCATCGGGTGATTGCGTTCTTGATCGATCCTTCGCTCAGGGTTTGGCCATGCTCGACCATCATGTCGCGTGCGAATTGAGCGTCTGTTCGATAGCGCCGCGCAGCCTGTTGCATTGCCTGCCATTCGGTTTTTACTTTCTGCATCGCCAATGCCTTCGGATCGTCAATCCAGCGAGCTTCAGCCGCACGGCGCATTTGCTCACTGCGGTCGTGATGCACCACTAGGCTTTTGATCGCGTTGCCTTGTGCTGCTGCAACCTTTGCGATTGCAACAGCTTGTGCTGCTTGCATGGCGTGATACCCGCCATTTGGACAAAGCCACTCAGGATGCGTTCCGTACCGAATAGCCGCAGCGGCTTGGGCCAGCGCGAATGCCGCGCAGACGTTTTCTGTCGTTGTGGATATTTCAATCATCGTCCCATCGTCACCCAATACAGCGAACTGCATCTGGTGCATGGCCGGGGCAACATGCCAAAGCAACGAAACCGCCGTGACCTGCTTTAACTTCGCACGATCAAGATGACTTCGCCCCTCGTCTTGGTCAATAAGCTCAATATCTCCATCATCGGCAATAACCCCAAGAAAGCAATCTGCTGCTCGAAGAATATTCAGAACATCCTCGCTTGACACGCGACCAAGTAGATGACACGCATCCCGAACCACCCCAGCCAATTGTCCGCCAAAGATGTCTTCATCTACGCTTAAACTCATCAAGTCAATATTCTGGGGGCAATCCTCCAGGAAAAATACCAGCGAATCGGGGTAGCTCCCCTTGGCGACTTCTATAATTTGCGGCGTCTTTTCGGCCATCATCCAGCCCTCTTAAACGCCAGCACCTTGCCGCTGGTGTCGGCCTTCAATTCGTCCAAGTAGTCCGCCCATTTCTGCATCATTTCCCGACGATGCGGCAGGAACGAAGTCCGGTTGTAGGCGCGCCCATTCGCATCTTTCACGGCGTGCGCAAGCTGGTGCTCGATGACGTCGGGACGGAAGCCCAGCACTTCATCCAGCACCGTGCGCGCCAGCGCTCGGAAGCCGTGCGCGGTCATGGTGTCGCGGTCGAAGCCCATGCGGCGCAGCGCCGCGTTGATCGCGTTGTTGCTCATGGGTTGCTTGGCGCTACGGCCTCCAGGGAAGACATAGATACTTCTCGACGCGGTAAGCGGCTCCAGTTCGCGCAGCAGTTCGACAGCCTGCGACGACAGCGGAACAAGGTGCGGCTGCCGCATCTTCATTTTCCCGGCAGGGATGTTC
>JAAZGN010000194.1 GCA_012511185.1 Clostridiaceae bacterium | reverse complement strand
CCTCGAAAAAGTCGGGATCGGCTCTCTCTACCAGGTCAAGGAAACGGGTGTCCAGGCGGTCCAGAATAAAGACGAGAATGTTGTTGTCCTCGGCCAGCTCGTAAATGCCCTGCCTGGACAGGTAGCCGGAGGATAAGCCTCTTCTCAGCCCGGGTTCCCTGGCGTACAAAAATAGGGCCGAGATGAGCTGGGTGGCCACCAGAATCAGGGGGAGGAAGAGGACAAAGCGCCTCCAGAGTTTTGCCGACCAGAGCCGGACCAGGAGGGGAAGGGAGACCATGAGTATCCAGAGCGCCATATTGGCGGCCATTTTCCCGGTCAGAAGGTTCCAGTCGACCGCGTCTCCGGTCAGCCGGCCCAGCCCCGTGTTCAGGAAATTTGCTTGGATGTAGCATGCCAGGGCAAGGCCCAAAAGCAGTGACAGCAGAAGATCAAAGATACGGCCGCGAAAGAGGGCGGATACACAAGCGATCAGGACGGTTGCCGCCAGGGCGGTCAGGATCAACAAGGGCATCAGGCCGGCGATCGAAAAGGTAAAATCCTCCAGATTGCCGGCGTAAAGCTCAAAGATGCCGAATACGAAGAAGGTGAAACAAAGGCAGGTCCCGGCCAGAAGAGAAGGCAGCAGCCGCTTGTGGTAGGACCGGTCGTCCGCCCACAGAAAGCTTCCCTTATCGATCCTCCCTCCCGCGCTTCTTCCGTGTTTTGGCCGTGCCGGGGCGGGCGGCTGGTCTTTTCTGGTAACCAGGCCGACCCAGAGTTTTCCCAGGCCGACGCGGATATTCAGGAAGAAGAGGCGGATCCGGTTGAAAAAGATGCCCACAGTTACTCCCAGGGTAATCACCAGGGCTGAGACAATCTGAATCAGATAGGTGGTGGTGGCGGGATCGATGTAGGCATGAACCGGTTGCGAGCGTGCCAGGAAAAGGGCCGTAAACAAAAGGATGATGGCCGGCGTCTTCCTGATCATGCCTGGTGTCCTTCCTCGTCATTGGTCATGGCTTCCATTTCCCGCAGGAGCTGTACCAGGTAGCCGGCCCTGGTCATCGGGGCCGGGTCCCCGGCGGGGAGGGGATGGTTGAGGAATTCTTCCAACCGACCCTGCTCACGGAGCCGGTCCATATGCCGGGCCAGTTTTTTCAGGATGTCAGGATCAAGCTCCTCTTGATCTTCAAGATTGGCCGGTGAAGGTTTTTGCGCCTTTTTTGCTTCCTGTTTTATTTCCAGCCTTCGGATGATGTAGCTTCCACCGCCCCGTGCCCCGTCTCCAACATCGAAGATGTTGTGAGAAACGACGGCGCGGATCTGCTCCCCGTAGCGGTCTTTTTCGCGGAAAAGTGTTTCGACCATTTCGGGCAGCCGGTCAAGTTGGTCGGGATTGATCGAAATGCCGATCTGGTCACGGAGTGAAATATCCAAGGGAATGAGGGGGATCCGGTCGTATTCGGGGTTGAGTATTTTCATGGAGGTGTTGAAGAAAAGCGAAGGCTTTTTTGTGGCATAGGAAAACTCCTGGGCGATGGACGACCAGTCGGTGATGACCAAATCCGCCGTGTAGACTGTTTCATTGGAAGAAAAGTCGGTCTGGATCTCCAGGCGTTCGGCCGGCTGATCCGCGTAGCGGTCCTGGATGGCCTTGATCTTGGCCGGGAAGCGTTTGACGAATTCCGGATGAGGCCGCACGATGATCCGGTAGCCTGTGTCGAGCAGGGGATCCAGCGTTTCCTCCAGACAGAATTCCAGAATATTGTCTTTTTGCCAGGAGGGGGCGATCAGGATAATCCGGGGCTCGTTGCGGACCTCCCCCAGCTCTCTGACTTCCTTAAGCATGGAATCGAGCAGGGGGAAGCCTGTCTTCACCAGCCTTTTTGCCGGCAGCCCATAGAGTTTTTCCGTCTCGCGGACTTCCTCCATGTTGTTTGGCCCGTAGCAGTAAATGGTGTCAAAGTGGTCCAGGGCACCCTTGCGGTACATGAGGTGGAAACTGGCCATGCCGTGGTCAATGTAGACGTATTCGACATCTTTGCGGACCAGGGACCGCTTGATGTGGAAGGTTTCCAGATCCGGCGTTGTCATGGCCACCAGGTCGGCGTCCATGCGCATCATGAACTGAATCAGAGCCAGAGGGCCGATGTAATAGCTTTCGATCCGGGGGTTGGGGTGTTGGAAAATCCGGTCCTGGTAATCGCTGGTCACATAGTGGATGACCAGGTCGGAATGCTCCAGGATGTAGT
>JAAZGN010000193.1 GCA_012511185.1 Clostridiaceae bacterium | reverse complement strand
GTGGGGATCAGGAAGACTTCCCACCGCGTTCCCTGACGTTCGAACCAGGCCAGGGCGTAGTAGCGGGCAGCGACATTTTCAGGCATCAGGAAAAAGAGCGGGAGTGCCGTCAGAAAGGGCGCCAGCGCGAAAAACCAGTAAATTACATAAACGGTGTCCTTCTTCATCGCTTCACTGCACAAAGCGCGACGAATACGCCGTCGCCATGGCCCTCGCGGACCTCCTGGACCACATTTTGAAAAGTATACACTGTTTGCCGGATTTTGGTTACTGCGAATCCTGCCCGGTCAAGCTGGTCAAGCACCTCGTTTGTTCCGCGAAAATAAGCGTCCCGGTAAAAGGGATCCTCGTCACGCGCTTCCTCGTACACAGCGCCCAGTGGGGCGTCAATGTCGACATGCCCCATGACCAGGTTGCCTTTTTCCGAGAGAACCCTGCGGCATTCATGCAAGGCGGGGGCCAGTTCTTCGAGATAGCAGTCGACCGTAATCATGAAGACCGCGTCAAAGGCCCCGTCATCGAAAGGCAGAGCCTCTGCATAACCCTCGACCACTTCGATGCCCCGGTCACGGGCATAAGCAGCCATGGCCCGGGATGGTTCGAGGCCCAACTTGACACCGAGCGCCTGGGCAAAACGACCCGTCCCCACGCCTACCTCCAAGGCCCGGCTGAAAGACGGCGTCACCTGGCGGACTGCCTCAATCTCCGCTTCGAGAATCAGCGGATTATCCTCAAACCAGGTGTCATATTCATCGGCTCGTTGGTTGAAGAGTTCCATGCTTTCCATTGCTCCGCCCTATTTCTCAAGCAATCCCGGATACTGTGACATCAGTCGGTGAAGTGTCGCCAGCGCCGATACGATCTGCTCCTCCGTATGCTCGCTTGTCACGCAGAAACGAAGCCGGGCCTGGCCCCGCGCGACAGCGGGAAAGACAGCTGGCGGGACGATGATTCCCTCGTCCTCCAGCTGTTTTGACAGCATAAAGGCAATCTCATCCGGCCCGATCATGATGGGCGTGACGGCGGTTTCTGCCGCCAGGCAGGTATCAAGTCCGTAACGGTGTGCCTCGTCGAGGAAGATCCGGATATTTCGACGCAGGCGGTCGACACGGCTCGAGTCACGTTCCATGATCTCGATACCTTTCAAAACGGCTGCCGCCAACGGCGGGCTGATACCGACCGAGAAGACAAATCCCGGAAGGTTATAACGAAGATATTCGATCAGGTTGCTGTTGCCGGCCAGGTAGCCGCCGCAGGTTCCGAATCCCTTCGAAAGCGTTCCCATGTGGATGTCAATGTCCTTGGGGTCGATGCCGAAATGTTCGTCGACACCGCGCCCCGTCCGGCCGAGAACCAGCATGGAATGAGCTTCATCAACCATTAGGAAACAGTCATAGGCTTTTTTGACGCGCACGAATTCCGGAACGGGGGCTACGTCGCCGTCCATGCTGTAGGCTCCTTCAATGATGATCAGGACCTTCTCATAGCCGTCACGTCTGTTCTTCAGGAGTTGCTCGAGGGCTTCAAAGTCATTGTGCGGAAAGGGCCGGGCGTCTGCCTGGGCCATCCGGATCCCCTCGGTGATTGAGTTGTGACTCAAGACATCGTAAAGGATCAGGTCGCGTTCACCGCAAAAGTTACCCACAAAAGTGACATTGGTTGAGTGGCCACCTACCAGGACCAGGGCATCCTCGGTTCCCTTCCAGTTTGCCAGCGCTTTTTCAAGATCCTGGTGAACTGTTTTCTCCCCCGCGATCAACCGGCTTCCGCTGGCTGATGTACCGTACTGCTTCACTGCGTCTATGGCGGCCTGATTGACCTCCGGGTCGCCGGAAAGGCCGACATAGTTGTAGGAGGCAAAGTTCAGCATTTTGCGGTCGCCGATGTAGGATACGTCACGCAATGACGAATCCTGGGCGATGAAATAGGGATTCCCGAACATCTCAAGCGCCGCGGTCAGCGAGCTGCGCCGCTCCGCGAAAGCCTTGTATTCGGGTGTCTCTTCAATAGTCCGGATGCGTGCAACCACGCGTTCTTCCTTCTGCCCGCCTGCGCCCCGCGCGCCGTCGGCAAATTCACCGCGGATCCGGCGAAATACCAGGGCCGCGATGTCGTTGACTGTCAAGTCACGGTCGAAGAGACGCTCATCAATGGCCAGCCCGAACTTCACCTCAGCGTGTGTGAGCAGCGAGATGCTCTGCAGGCTGTCGCCACCCAGATCCTGGGAAAAATACGAGGAAGGCTGTACCTTTTCGAGGGGCAGGTTCAGAAGTTCCGAAATCAGTGACTGAACGGTTTGACGTACCTCAAAGAAGGCGGGATCAGCCGCGATCTCAGGCGTACAATAGGAGGAGGCTTGGATCTCCGCCTCGGTCGGTACCTCGACTGTGGCTTCCTTTTTTCTGGCCGTGAGAGGGTACTCGGTTAAAGGCCACTCCCCGGCAGCCACGGCTTCAGCGACGGGGCTGCGCCTGACCTTGGCGGAAGCGGAAAGATCAAGCGGTTTTTCCGAAACGAAGAATTTTTCGACGCGCTGATCGAGCGGCATGGTGAGATTAATCTCGGCAACAGCTTCTACCAGCGCTTGCGGATCGGCGCCTTCAACCGGTTCGACCAGCAGGGCGATTTTGTCGTAGAGCCCGTCCGTCAGGCCGAAGATGACGTAGCGCTGCAGACCGGGAACTGTCGCGAAGGCCCCTTCCAGTTCATCAGGGTAGAGGTTTTCGCCATTGGCTTTTAGGATAATATCCTTGACCCGGCCGTCCAAGAAGATCCGGCCGTTGCAAAAGCGTCCGATATCGCCCGTATGGAACCATTCTTTGCGGTCACGGGCGTGAAAGATGCCTTTTCGAAGCGTTCCACAGAAGACGACATCGGAACGGACGGTCAGTTCACCGCTCTCACAGGGCGTATCTTCTTCCCCCTGCCCGTCTCCGAGCGGAACGATTCGCAGTGAATCGTCAAAAAGCGGCGCGCCGACATTGCCATCGAGGCGCTCCGCGAGCAGCTCATTATTGACGACCGAGTAGATGCCAATCTCCGTCATGCCGTAGCCGTTGACCAGGTAGTAGCCCAGACCATTCAAAATCCGCAAGGTCTCAGGCAGGATGTAGCCGCCGCCGGAAACGGCGATGTAAAGATCATTTCCGACCAGCTGCTCACGGATCATCTGCAACATGCCCGCAACCGGCATGGGCAGTTCAACACCCGCTTCCTGATAGGAAAGTGACAACTCGATCATTTTGTCAAAATCTTCCGGGGAAGTACCACTCATTTCGACAAAGCGCTTCTTCACCAACTGGGCGACCCCATTCCACACAGCGGGAATGGCGACGAACTGGGTAACTCCGCTCTCCTTACAGGCCTGAACGATGGATTCAGGCGAAGGTTTCGCAGGGATCACCATGGTGTTACCAAAGACTTGCGGAAAAAGAAAACAAACAATGAGGCCGAACACATGATGCCAGGGTATGAAGGCAACTGCCTTTTCCTTGACTTTGTCCCTGGCTAAGCGGTCGGTTGAAGAAAGCAACTTTTCCAGGATGCCGTACTGCTCCGTGATCCCGATATCATCGTGAACGTAGCAGCGAGACACGCCGGTTGTCCCGCTGGTGCAAAGACAGATGTGTCCCGCCCAGCCGGGCAGTCGCGAAGCCGGTGTCGCCTGGTCACCGCCGACCTGGCGGGCAAAACGCTTTCTTACCCCGGCGTCCCGCCAATCGGGCATGAGGGCAATGGACGGGATGACCGGATAGGGCCTTGCCCTCATCGATCCATCATCGCTGATGAGGACGACAATACCGGTTTCAGCCGCCAGCATGTCGGTTACTGAGTCCGATGCCCGGACGTCGATCAGGACAACCGGGTGGCCCGCCGCCATGGCTGCCCAGTAACAAATACCAAAGGCGGGACCGTTCTGCAACTGGATGCCTACCCAGCCCCGGCAGCCCGGATCATCTTTTCCCAGTGTCTGTTCTTTTTCAGCGATGGCTGCCTGCATCTCCCCGGAACGGAAAAAGTCGGTCATCCGTTTCGCTGTTTCATCGATCAGGCCCAGGTATTCGTCGTAGGAGATCTCAACCAGTCCTTCCGCCGTATGAATCTCAAAAGCAGTCCCGTCCCCAAGGCGCTCCATCAGGCCGAACAATCCCTCGTATCCCGGTACAGCTTTTAAGTGCTCAAGGTATTCCAAAATTCTCATGCAATCCTCCTTGAAAAGGATCATCCGGAAACCAGCACCCGAAGAGAGGGGACCGTCTCCTCATCATCCCGTCAAAGTACAGAATAGTATGTCACTCAAATATGAGCAAGTTATAAATAAAGGATGGATCCCACCCTGCCTTTTCATCCATAATGGTTAACTTCTGAGCGCATTAACTGCGCGAATGACCAAACTTATTGTTCTGGCATTTTCCCGCACCATGCTAGACTGTTGGGTGGAGATTTATGAAAGGTAAAAATGGAAAGGCCCTAAGGTTATCATGAAGGCTTCCTATCATTCCGTAGAGACCTACCGGGTCATGTTTCAGGATTGTGCCCCCTGCGGCCAAATCCATTTGCACCGCTTGATGGATTATGCGCAGGACTGCGACGACCGCAACTGCCTGATGTTGGATATCGACAGCAAGTCCCTGCGGGAGAAAAATGCCTGCTGGATCCTGATCGGGAATTCGCTCCATTTCAGTGCGCTACGCCCCCGGGCCGGCGATCTGCTCATCGTCGATTCCTCGTCCATAGGGCTGGATGGAATCCGCCTTCATCGGGGCAATAAGTACTACCGCAATCGAGTATCGGACGATTCCCTTTTTGGAACTGCGACTTCGGGGTGGATCCTGGCGCGGGCTGACAACCATAAGCCGCTTCGGCCGGCCCAGGTCCTCGATTTGGATGAGTTCGCCGCCATGAGCGATCCCCAAGTAGCCAACAAGATCGAATTGCCGCGGATCAAAGCTGAAATCAATCATCTTCCGGCTCCCAGCCGCTTCAATTACCTGGTCGGCCTTGGCGACGTGGACATGAATACCCATCTTCACAACACACATTACATCCGGCTTGCCCTGGATGCGGCCTCCAGGTTGCTGAAACTGGATCCACACCGGCAAAACCTGCTTCTAAAGGTATTCCACATTACCTACAAGGCTGAGGTTGACTACGGTCAAACTCTTGAGATCATCGCCGACCTGGACCTGGATGAGCCTTCTTGCGTCAAGGTCGTAGGGAAGCTGGGATCAAGCGAAGTCATTTCCTTTCTTGCCAAACTCGGCTATGGGATCGTCGATCGCATCCCGGAGGACAATCCGGCATGAAGATCCTGGTCATCGGAACCGTCATCGACCTGCCCTGGTGCCAGTCATTGAAGGACAAAAGACGCGTCCGGCAAGGCCTGGTCGACCGCCTGGAGAAGCGCCACCGCCTGTCCGTCAAGGAAATTGACTGCCAGGATATTTGGAAGACCCTGTGCCTTGGAATTGCGGCGGTCGTCCTCAGTGAGACTGGCGGCAGAGAGCTTGAGGCATCGATCCGCACAACCATCGAAGAACACAGCAACGGCGACATCCGGGAGTGGAACGCCGACCTTCTTTAAACATTCCAATCTTTGTTACAATGAAGTCATATTTCCGGCAGGTCTGCCGGATGACGTATATGGCAGTCGATCCCGGATCCATCAGGCGACTTACGTTCGGAGGTGTTTATGACTGAATCAACCGGAAAACTGGATTATAAGAAGACCGCCTGGCTCGGCTTCGGTTTCCTGGCGAGTTCACTTGCCTGGAGCATTTACAACAGTCTTGTGCCCGTGCTCCTTGAGAGGCAGTTCCTGCTGTCGACAACGGTCATCGGAACCATCATGACCATTGATAATATCTTTGGCATCATTTTTCAGCCTCTGGTTGGCGCGTACAGCGACCGGACCTTCACCCGCTTCGGGCGCCGCATGCCCTGGATCATGATAGGCATACCGCTGGCGGCCATCTTCTTTGCCCTGGTTCCTTGGTCATCTTCACTCACCATGTTCATGGGACTCCTCATATGCTTCAATCTGATCATGTCCTTGTGGCGGTCACCTGTCATTGCCCTGATGCCTGACCTGACACCCAGACCCTTGCGAAGCAAGGCTAATGGAATCATTAATTTAATGGGGGGGATCGGGAGCATCATCGCCTTTTTAGTCGGTGGTATTCTGGCAAAAATTGATGACAGCGGCCGCCTCTCATTCGGGATGGGTTCCATTGTCATGGTCCTGGCACTTGTATTCCTCATGCTTTTCGTCCGTGAGCCCATCGGTGACGCATGGAAACGCGCTCAACGCGATGCGGTCGGCCGCCGACTGACGGCCAGAGAATTCGCCAAGACACTTGAGGATGAGGGAAATGCGGGTGAGATCCAAAACAAGGGCGGTGCAAGCCGCAAACTGACGGCAGGCGAAAAACGAAGTCTGATTTTGATCCTGGCGGCCATCTTTTTCTGGTTTTGCGCTTACAACGCTATCGAAACCTTCTTCACCCTTTACGCGGTCAATGTC
>JAAZGN010000192.1 GCA_012511185.1 Clostridiaceae bacterium | reverse complement strand
CGGTCTAGCGTGAGATGTCTTTTCGAGCGGATTCGGCTGAAGTGATCTTCGTTGGTATCGAGTTATTGCTCGGACAGACCCTTGATAGCAACGCCTGCTTCATGTCCCGCCAGCTGGCTGAACTGGGTATTTCCACTTACCGCCACACCGTCGTAGGGGACAATCCGCAACGCCTCGAAAAGGCGGTCCGCTCAGCCTTGGCCGAAAATGACCTGGTTGTCATGACGGGAGGACTGGGGCCGACCTCCGACGATGTAACCGCCGAGGTAGTCGCGGCCTTGGCCGGTCTTCCCCTCATTAAGGACAAAGCCGTGTCGGATGCGATCCGAAGCCGTTATCCTGACCGGTCGCGTCACGATTTTTCTTCCTATCCCCTGGTTCCGCAAGGCGCGGTTGTTTTTAAAAATGAAAGGGGAACTGCGCCGGGTTCTTTCGTCTTCCTTCTGGAACATGGCAGCCAAAAGGCCATTTTGATGCTTCCCGGCCCGCCCGACGAGATGGAACCAATGTTTCATGCCTCTGTCCGGCCCTTTTTGGAGACTTTCAGTCATCATCGCTTCATCCACCGCTATGTCCGATTGTTCGGCATCGGAGAATCGAAAGCGGAAGAGCGTATCAGGGATTTACTGGAAAACCAGAAGGAAGTAACGATCGCCCCCTATGCTTCCATGAAGGAGGTGGTGATCCGGGTCTCCCAGCGCTTGAAGGAAGGGGATGGTACGGACCTCACGCATGCTCTTGTGGAAGAACTGAGGGAGCGGTTCGGAGCCTGTGTTTTTGAAATCGGTCCACGGCCGCTGGAGCTTGTCTTGCTGGATCTTCTGGCCGAAAAACATTTGACCATCGCTTTTGCCGAGTCGTGTACGGCGGGTATGGCTCTTTCAACACTGGCGGATGTACCCGGATCCTCCGCATCACTGCTGGGCGGGATGGTTACTTACAATGACGAAATGAAGCGGCGCCTGCTGGGAGTGGCTCCGCAGATCCTGTCATCTGCCGGGGCAGTCAGCTGCCCTGCCGCTGTCGCCATGGCCGAGGGCTGCCTGGCAAAGACAGGAGCGGACCTGGCCTTGTCCTTTACAGGCATTGCCGGGCCAGGCGGCGGAACTCCAAAGACTCCGGTCGGAACGGTATGGATTGCTTGCGCCCGGGAAGGGGAATCAACGGTGGCAAATAAATATCATTTCCCCGGAGACCGTATCCATGTCCGGACACGTGCAGTTTATACCGGCTTTGATCTTCTGCGGAGGCTACTGCTTGGCTTATGAGAAGGCGCAAGGATGAATACGGCCGGCTTTTAACGGATCCGCGAAAGAAGGGCATGCGTGTTTTATCTTCGGGAAGGGCAACAGCCCTCCTCATGTTTTCTCTTGCGACCGCCAAGTTGACAGGATTTGCAAGAGAGATCCTGATCGCGCCAACCTTCGGTTATGGCGTCAATACGGATGCCTATTTTATCGGTTTTCAAATCCCCGACTTGTTCTACCAGCTGCTCGTCGGCGGTACCTTTGCCGCGGCAGTCACACCGGCGGTATCTTCTGCCTTGGCCCGGGATGAGGAAAAGAAGCTTTGGCGAAGTCTCAGCACCCTGATCAATGTCTTCCTGATTGCATTTCTGATTGCCATTTTACTGGGAGAATTATTCGCGGGACCGATCATAAGTGTTTACAATCCCAACAAGGATGCCGCCATTATTGAGCGTGCCACCGCCGTCGCCCGGATGCTTTTTCCTCAGACCATCTTCCTCTTTCTGGCCGGCATGTGCGTGGGCGTCCTGAACGGGCACAAACTCTTTCAGCGGGCCGCCTTTACGACAACCCTCTACAACCTTGTCTGCATCTTCTTCATGATCCGGTGGGGTGATCAAACATCGGGAGCCCCCGCCAAGGTCGCGTTCGGCGTCGTGATCTCATCCGCCGTCAATTTCTTATACCTGGCTTTCATGGCCAGACGCGTCATTCATTACAAGCCGCTCATCGATCTGCAGGACCGCGGCTATCGGCGCCTGATGCGGCTTGCGGTCCCCACTTTGATTTCAGGTACGGCAATCCAGCTTAACTCAATTATTCAAACAGCTTTTGCCAACCAGTTTACCGGAGCCGTGACCTCGCTGCGCCACGCCCAGACCATGTGGAAACTACCCTACGGGATCTTCGCGCTCGCAGTTGCAAGCGTCATGTCACCCAACCTGACACGGGCCTTTGCCAACCGAAGTTACGAGGACATGAGGAAGATCTATACCGAATCGCTTCGCCGGGCACTTTATTATGTCACCCCCTTCATCCTCATATTCGCAGTCATGGCAGAAGAGACGGTTGAAGCGGTCTTTCAATGGGGCGGCGCCATACCTCTTGAAAATCTTCTCATTGAAGGAAACCTGCTTCGCCTATATAGTCCGGCCATCTTCTTTTTGACCTTCTATGAGGTGACCAACCAGGCTTTTTACGCCCGCCACATGACCCGCGTTTCGCTTGTGACATCGCTCATTTCACTGGTGCTCAACCCCCTCTTCTGTATCTTGTTTACACAGGTATTGGATTTAGGGATCTATGGTCTGCCGCTCGCATACATCTTGAACAGCACCATCAACATGGTCATGATCGCGGTTCTTTATCGCCTTCACATAAAAAAGGCCAGACCCTACCGGATGCTTCCTTTCTATCTTCGCTTGGCCTTGTGCTCAGCGGCGACGGTCATTGTCATCCTGGGGCTGAATACTCTGCCGCTTGAACCGGCCACCAAGCTGATGCAACTCGTTTTATACGCCATCAAGGCCATGTTGGCCATGATGACCTACTACCTGACGGGAATTGCCATCAAGTTCCGTGAGTCAAAGGATTTGCAGGGCATGATCCGTCGTTTCCTGAAGCTGTCTCCTGCCCGACCGTGACCGGAGGGACAGGCAGGGTCGAAAAGGCGATCAAAAGCGGGAGCGGAATGACATTTCGATTGACGCGGCCGGACACTTTCGGTAAGATGGAATGAGCCGAGAAGGAACAAAAGTTCTGAACTGTCAGATAGAAAATTTGAATGATAATCAGCGGGAGGTTGCCATGGCCAAGGGAGCCAAATCAAAACAGGATATTAAGCCAAGAGAGGATAAGGATCGTCAGGTTGCGTTAAAAGCGGCCCTTGACCGAATCGAAAAGGATTTCGGCAAGGGGGCTGTCTTGACGCTTGGCGACACGGAAGTCATGGAAGTGGAGTCGATCCCGACCGGGGCACTTTCTTTGGATGTGGCGCTTGGCATTGGCGGATTGCCGCGCGGGAGGGTGATTGAGGTTTACGGACCTGAATCATCGGGAAAAACCACGGTAGCACTCCACAGCATTGCGGAAGCTCAAAAACGCGGCGGCATCGCCGCCTTCATTGACGCAGAACATTCACTTGATCCATCTTATGCCGCGAATCTCGGTGTCGATATTGAAAACCTGATCGTATCTCAACCTGATTACGGCGAGCAGGCGCTTGAAATCACCGAAGCCCTGGCGCGGTCGGGCGCGGTCGATGTGATCGTGATCGATTCCGTTGCCGCCCTTGTGCCCCGCGCAGAGATTGACGGGGAAATGGGCGATGCCGTTGTCGGTCTTCAGGCTCGTTTGATGTCGCAAGCCCTGAGAAAATTGGCTGCAGTCATTAATAAAAGCCGTACCATGGTTATCTTCATCAACCAGTTGCGCGAAAAGATTGGCGTTATGTTCGGCAGCCCGGAGACGACAACGGGGGGCAGGGCGCTCAAGTTCTATGCCAGTGTCAGATTGGATATCCGGCGCATTGGCAAGATCGAGATGGGGGACAAGTTGATCGGTTCGAGGACACGCGCCAAGGTCGTTAAAAATAAGGTGGCAGCTCCATTCCATGAAGCGGAGTTCGATATCCTTTACGGCCGTGGGATTTCCCAAACCGGTTGTGTCCTCGATATGGGCGTTGACGCGGACATTATTAAGAAAAGCGGATCCTGGTTTTCCTACAAAGACCAAAGGTTGGGGCAGGGACGTGACAACGTGCGCGCTTTCCTCGAGGAAGAAGACAATCGTGAACTCTATGAAGAGATCGAAGAGGAGGTCCGCGACTACTACCTGGATGACTCCGGCCGCCAAAGCGTCGATTCCGGACAGCTGGATCATGAAGCAGATGATTTGCTCGATGCCGACGTCGATGCCATGCTCGGTCTCGATTTATGAGCCAATTGGAAATTTTTGAAGAAGCACGAAAAAAGGCTGCTGCCTTCATCGGGATCGATCATTCGAAATCGTCAGGCCGTGTCAGACGAAATCTCCTGCGCAAAGGAGTTGATCCAAAGACCGCAGACCAAGTCGTCGCCTATTTCATGGGGATCGGCTACATTGATGACGAACGAGCAGCTGCTGCAGTCGCTGCCCGCTACCATGGGAGGAAAACCAGATCGCGGCGTAGCATGATCGCTGTACTCATCCAAAACGGAATCGAACCGGAGATTGCGGAGCGTTTTGTTCTGCATCTTGATGAAGACCACGACACAGCAGCGCAGCTTTGCCGGCACGTCTACTCCGACCCTTCTCCGGATCAGGAGATGGAGATGATGAAACTCCTGACACGGCGCGGCTATCCGGCTGGCCTGGCACGCGAGGTGATCAAAAACCTGCTGGGATCATGAATCAGTCCTTTTATCTTTTGTCACTTGGCTGCCCCAAGAATGAAGTTGATTCAGAATGCATGAGCGCTCTTCTGAAAGAGGCGGGTTTTTCCTTCAATAGTGACCCCCGTTCAGCCCGCTTTCTCATCATCAATACATGTGCTTTTATTGAGCCTGCTGTTGAGGAGGCCATTGAGGCCATCCTTGACCTGGCGGAGCAAAAGGGAGGGGATTCTTTTCTGATTGTTACCGGTTGCCTGCCTCAGCGTTACAGGGATGAGATCCTCTTTGAATTTCCCGAAGTGGACGCCATCCTAGGAACGGGAGAATACGGGGCCATTGTCGATACCCTCAAAGGCTTGGCCCGGGGGGATGACCTGCGCTTGCACTATCCCGGTCCGCCGGGTGATGTGTCATACCTGGATATCAACCGGGTTCCGTCCGCTCATGCGGGCACCTACGCCTATTTGAAAATTGCAGAAGGTTGCTCCAATGCCTGCTCTTATTGTACCATCCCGCGCTTGCGCGGCCCCCAACGTTCGAGGCAACCGCGGACAATCCTGAATGAGGCGCGGCATTTGGCGAAGCAGGGTGTCCGCGAACTGATCCTGGTCGCTCAGGACACAACGCGCTACGGCATGGACCTGAAGGAGAGGCCGACACTGGCGGCGCTCTTGAAGCAGTTGACAAAGGAGCTGCCGGACGTTGAACTGATCCGCTGCCTCTATTTTTATGCCGATGCCGTGACAGATGAATTGATTGAAGAAATGGCCTCCAATCCCAAGCTGGCCCCCTATGTCGATCTTCCTATCCAGCACGCATCCAATTCCATCCTGGCGCGTATGAGACGCCGCGAAACCATCGAGGAGATTACCCAAACCATTGAAAAATTCCGCCAGCGCATCCCTCGGATCGTCATCCGGTCCACCGTCATCACAGGTTTCCCCGGGGAAGGGGAGGAGGAGTTTTTGCAATTACTCGAATATGTCAGAAAGATCCGTTTTGACCGCCTCGGTTGTTTTGTCTTCTCTCCCGAGGATGGAACTCCCGCGGCACGGATGCAGGATCAGGTCTCCCGGGCCACAGCAGCCTCCCGTGCCGCGATAATTATGGAAACCCAAAAGGAAATCGCACTCGAAGCTAACAAGAAAAGGATCGGCCAGGTAACACGGGTCCTTTTCGAAGGAGTCGATGCGCGTGGTATACTCTTTCATGGGAGAAGCTTCGGCGAGGCGCCGGACATTGATCCTATTATTTTTGTTGCAGCCACAAGCCCTGACCTTGTGATTGGCAGCAGGCCGGCCGTGCGCATTGTGGATGCCCGGCCCTATGAACTTGTAGGAGTGTCTTTGAATGAATATTGCAAATAAACTGACTCTTTCAAGAATCATCATGATTCCGTTTATTCTGTTTTTTCTTTTGCCTTTGCCTTATTGCGAGACCTGTGCTTTTTCCGGCTTCATTGTATCGGCTCCCGGCCGCGTGATTGCCTTTGTCCTCTTTGTTCTGGCGGCCATGACTGATCTGCTGGACGGAATGCTGGCACGAAAGCAAGGGCTGGTATCCAATTTTGGCAAACTGGTGGATCCCATTGCCGACAAACTACTGGTACTGTCTGTCTTTACCGCCTTTGTTCAGCTGGGCCGCATCTCCACTTTTGTCATTGTCCTGATCGCAGCCCGTGAGTTCATTGTAACGGGCATCCGGGTCATCAGCATCGAGCAGGGTCAGATAATTGCAGCGAGCTGGTTTGGAAAAATCAAGACCATATTCCAGATTATTACGCTGGGAGCCTTGATGTTTGAACCAATTATTGTCCAATGGTTCGATCCATCCCTGCCTTTTTTGGGCTATGGCCAGCCGTGGACAATTCCCGGCGATGTACTCGTGGCCATTACATTGCTCTTAACCGTGTTTTCAGGCCTGGGCTACTGGCTGAAAAATAGAGAGTTTCTATCGGATGCGATGCGGGTCTAGCAAATTGCATGCGGCAGAACTCCTTGAATTTGGTTTTAGGAGGATCCTTTATGACGAAACAGGAAATCATGGAACGTATCCGGACAATATTGGCGGATCAGCTAAGCATTGACGAAGAGTCGATAGAGATGACTTCAAGCATCATTGAAGACCTGAACGCAGACTCCCTCGATATCGTTGAAATGGTCATGTCGCTCGAATCCGAGTTTGACATGCAGATCATGGACGAAGAAGCGGAACGCATCCGTACCGTCGGAGATGCCGTCGACTTCGTCCACGCTCATTTGTAATGCTATACCGTCCCGTCCCTTGCGGACGGGACACCCTGTTCAGGCGTCCCATCCATGGATCTTACCGCCTTGGAGAACCGTATTGGTTATTCTTTTAAGGATCGTCAACTGTTGCTGGAAGCTTTGACGCATCCTTCCTTTGCCTACGAGCAGGATCTTGCGACCAGGGATAATCAGAGGCTGGAGTTTCTAGGAGACGCCGTTCTTCAGTTAATCGTAACGGAAGATCTGTTCGCCGAAAACCCGGATGCCCCGGAAGGGGTGATGACTAAAAAACGCGCCGGTCTGGTCTGCGAGCAAACGCTCACCCGGATTGCGCTCTCGATTGATCTTGGGAGATTTCTTCGTCTGGGTCATGGTGAGTCCTTGTCTGGGGGTGGATCCAATCCTTCCAATTTGTCCGACGGGGTGGAAGCAGTTCTCGGT
>JAAZGN010000025.1 GCA_012511185.1 Clostridiaceae bacterium | reverse complement strand
GTCCTGGTAGCGGCCTTCATCGGGGCTGTCATTCCCTTCCTCTTTTCTGCCCTGACCATGAACGCGGTTGGCAAGTCGGCCTTTGAGATGATCAATGAGGTCCGCCGCCAGTTCCGGGAGATGCCGGGAATCCTGACCGGCGACGCCAAGCCCGACTACGGACGCTGTGTGGATATCAGCACCCGGTCTGCCTTGAAAGAAATGCTGTTTCCGGCCATCCTGGCCCTCCTGGCCCCGATCATCACCGGCTTTTTGGGCGGCAAGGAAATGCTTTTGGGCCTCCTGGTCGGGTCGACCATTTCCGGTGTCTGCCTGTCCATTTTCATGTCCAACGCAGGCGGTGCCTGGGACAATGCCAAGAAGACTATTGAGGCCGATGATCGAACCCACAGCAATACGGAAGCCTACAATGCCTCGGTTGTCGGCGATACGGTCGGCGATCCTTTCAAGGATACTTCCGGTCCGTCATTGAATATTCTGATCAAACTGATGGCCATGGTTGCCCTGGTCATCGCGCCCCTGCTTTAATGAGGAGGAATGAATTTATGGCAACCTATCAAGCCCGTCTCTATATGGTTCTTTATCCCACGGAGGCCCTGATTCTCTCTCAACTGTCACCCAAGGATTTTGTCGTCCGCTACAGCTACGGGTCTGTCAGCTATTACGAAGGCAAGCTGATTTTCGCTGAGCTGGATATCAACTACCGCGACCCCTATTTCCAGATCGATCAGGCCATGAAGGGCCTGGTTCCCCATCCGGACGGCAGGCCCAAGGCCACCCAGTATGTGTCCAGCTACAGGGTTCTGGAGCACGTGAGTATCGATGCCATCCAGGCCCTCTTCCTGGGCAATCCGGACGGCACTGTCCTTGAATTGAAGGAGGGCTCCTACGTCCAGCCTGACCAGCTCAAAGGTTTCAATGTCTTTGTCGAGGTCGCGCCACTGCACATGATTTCCCTGTCCCGCATGGACATGCATGACTATGGCAAGTACTATACGGGCGGTCATCCGCTCCTCAGTGTCCCCAGGCTTTTTTACATGCTGATGAACTTTGACCTGGATACCTTCATTGACCGCTTCAAGCAGATCCCCTTCGTTCCCTCACCCATCGTGGGCATCCATCCGGCCAAACTCCTGGATGCCATCCTGGACATGGAATCTAAACCCAAGAGCTTGTCCAAGGGCCTGGCCCTGCAAAATGTCCTGGCCCGCCAATCCTACCGCTCCATTACACGCGGTCTCATGTTCATGGACAAGGACCAGGAGAAGTTCTTCCCCATGCCGCCCCTGGACCAGATTGAAGAGGAGAACTATCCCTTCTATAAGAGCATGTAGGGGAGAGGCTGGCTACTGTTCTGCGGGCATCTGTTATCCCTCTGTGGATGAAGGCAAGTGAGAAGGCTGACCGGGTCCTGGCATTTGCCTTTTTCTTTTGGTATGCCTTGCAGCCTTTTGCCTGCCTGCGGCGTATTAAGGATGGAGGAGGTGAAATCGATGGCCTATCAGTCCGCCCGGCCGGAGGACTTTGAAGCGCTTGTCACAAGGCATGAGAACAGACTCTACCGCACAGCGCTCGCGATTACAGGCAATAAGTCCGATGCCGAAGATCTGGTGCAAGAGGCCTTTATACGCGCCTACGAGAAGGCGCCGGGATTTCAATCGGAAGAGCATGAAAAAGCCTGGCTCATCCGCGTAACCGTCAATCTCTGCTATAGCCTGTTAAGATCTCCCTGGCGCAGGCGGATCATCCCCCTGCTTGATTCTTACCCCGCTGCGGAGCCCAGACAAGATGAATTGCTGGAAGAGATCATGCGATTGCCGGCTAGGTACCGGACCGTTCTGCATCTTTTCTATTACGAGGGCAATTCCGTCAGGGATATTTCCCGCCTGACCGGACAAAGAGAATCCACGGTTCGAAGCCAGCTGACCCGCGCCCGGCAAAAACTGAAGGTCTATCTTCAGGAGGAAGAGGAATGAAAACATACATCAATTACATGGACAGCTTGTCGGTTGATCCTGCGCTGCACAAAAAGATTATGGAAGGTTTATCCCGAGGCGCAATCCACCAGCGAACCGTCATAAGTAAACCTGGCAAATTTGTCCCGGTGGCGGTTGGCACGGCGGCTGTCCTTATAGTCTTTTTTGGGGTCTACCTACTCTTGAATCCGAGTAAGCTGCCAACCCATGATGGTCAGCCGGGAATCCCTGGCAGGTCGGAGAGCCCGGATCCTGACCAGAGTCAACCCGGCATGACCGAACAAGGCAGAGCCCGTTGCCATGACCTTGATATATCCCGGCTCACAAGATCTGCTGATTCATCAAAGGTCCCCTTCGGTTTTTTCTTTAATCATCGATTAATGGACCTGGCCCGCCTGAACCCGGGCATGACCAACAGGGGTTTGCGATGGGTCGCGCAAGGCTTCACAAATGAAGAGCTTGGATCAGCCTTGGGCATGACCATCAAGGAACCGGATCTTCCGGCTGGCGATTACACCTTGGATCAAGAGGTCCTGGTCGACGAAGTTAGCGGGACTGTGATTGCCTACCAGACGGTTTACACCTATTTCGATCCGGTTACCCTGGCCTTCCAAAAACAATTCTCCATCTTCTATTTCCCGGACCACTACTTCGACCAGGCGGAGCTTGAATCCATGAGAAATGCCCGTCTGGCCAATGAAAAGATCCTTGTGGATCCTTTCCCTGAACCTGCTCCCGCCCATGTCAAGATCCCTCATGTGCGAAGGCTGGTCTATGTGGAACAGGGGGTTGCGCTTGTCATCGAGGCGGAAACGGATTTAGTGGTACCGGAGGGGCCGGTGGATCAGGAAAAAAGCCTTGAGCGTTACGGGCAGACGGATAAGGAGCTCCTTGATCTCATGGGTTCCTTGATTATTCTTTCTGATTTGCCATAAGCACTTTCCTAACGGTTATGATGTTCAGTCGACAGGATGTAATTGAGGGTTGGTCTAAGGCTTGGGGTCAACGAAAGAAATCCGAAGCTCCTTGCCCAGCCCTTTTGCCAATCGCTGAAGGGTACGTATGGATGGATTTGCCCGGCCCTGCTCCAGCTTGCTGATATCACCCTGAGCAATACCCGTTTTCAGGGAAAGCTCTTTTTGAGTAATTTTCTTTTCGTTTCGTCCTTCCAGCAAAACCTTGATAATTTGGAACTCAGGTTCCAGTCTTTCCCATTCCTCCCTGAATTGCGGGTTTTTCAATTCTTGCCCGAGGCTCGCTCGAAAGTGTTTAGACATTGTTTCTTATCCTCTTTTCATACTCGGCCCGGTATTGCTTAGCTTGGACGATCACTGAAAAGGGTATCCTTTTTGTCTTCTTTGTAAAGGCAGTTGTAAGTATCACTCTCTTATCAGTTGCGTAAAAATAGAGGATTCTGCAGGTATCCTTCCCTTGGCTGACTCTTAACTCAAAAAATCCATCTCCCAGTGATTTGGAAAAAGGCTCCCTTAGCTCATTCCCCTTGATCTCCAATAGTTCCAGTGTACGGAAAATCCTGGCTCTCATTTTGATTCTTTGGCGAAGAATAAATATTTCGACTGGCAGACTCCCATCATTTTTCTCGAAATATTCCACAGAAAAACGATTCATGTCAGGTCCGATAATCGCCATCATTATATAGGATAAATCCAATATTATCAAATGTTTGAAACATGAATCCATTGTTCAGGTTGAAAAAAAGGTCTGGCAAGCATCTGCTCGTCATCTCTTGTCAATAGCAAACGAAATCGGTTTGCTGGCTATCGTTTGATTTAGGGGAATATGGCTCAATGGAAATACCAAATATGACTCAATGGGATTCGAAAATATGACTCAAGAGCACTGCAGCACCTGTCGCCATGGCGGACAAGTTCCAAAAATTCAGCCAATCTTCAGATAACCGACAAAGGCCCTTCAGTTGACTGCTATACCATCAGCCTGGATGGAGGTTGCCATGCAGGGAATGGGACGTCACGAACATAAATTGGTCATCAATAACCTGGACTACCAGGAATTGAGTGCCCGGCTCAGGCAAGTCACAAGGCTGGATCAACATTCGACTCAAGCGGGCGGTTACAAGATCCGGAGCCTGTATTTTGACAATTACGCGGACAAGGCCGTGACCGAGAAGCTGTCAGGCCAAAGCCAGCGTGAGAAGTTTCGTATCCGCTACTACAAAGACGATCCCTCCCTGATCCGCCTGGAAAAAAAGGCCAAGTGCAACCGCCTGTGCTACAAGACCCAGGAAGTGATCAGCCAGGAGGAATGCCAGGCTCTTTTGGACGGGGATTATTTTTTCCTCAATGACGCATCCAGGCCTCTTTTTATGGAAGTCTACCTCAAGATGAAGGAACAGAACCTGCGTCCCCGGGTGATCGTTGATTACTTCCGGGAAGCCTACACTTTTCCCGCGGGCAATGTCCGGATCACCTTCGACCGGGATGTCAGGGCCTCCCAGCAGGTACAGGGTCTCTTTGACCCGAAGCTTGTGACCATCCCGGCCGCCCGGGCCACCATCCTTGAGATCAAATACGATGGTTTTCTCCCTGAGTTCATCCGCCAGGCCCTGCAGATTGGCAGGCGGCATGAAAGCGAATTTTCAAAATACCTGGTCTCCAGACTGGTTTAAGAAAAGGAAAGAAAAAATGTTGGAACAACTCATGCAATTTACCTACCTGGACAAGGCAGCCACCTTTTCCATCCCGGATATCCTGGTGGCCTTGCTCATCTCCCTGGCCATCGGTCTTTTTATCTTCATTGTCTATAAGAAGACCTACACGGGGGTGATGTATTCGTCGGCCTTCGGTATTTCGCTGATCGGTATGAACCTGATCACCACCCTGGTCATCCTGGCAGTGTCCTCCAATCTTATTGCCTCTTTGGGCATGGTGGGGGCATTGTCGATAGTCCGCTTCCGGACAGTGGTCAAGGAGCCCCTGGACCTGGTCTACCTTTTTTGGTCCATCACGGCTGGCATCATAGTCGGGGTAGGCATCATCCCCCTGGTGGTCCTGGGCTCCCTGATCATCGGGGCCATCCTCTTTGTCTTCGTCAACCGCAAGACTACCAATACCCCTTATATGGTGGTCCTCACCCTGGCAGGGGAGGGCGCCGAAGGCAGTGCCCTGGCATTGATTGAGCAGACGACCCTCAAACACTCGGTTAAGTCAAAGACAGTCTCCAAACAGGGGATCGAACTGACGGTTGAGGTCCGTTTGAAGGATGCCTCGGTTGATTTTGTCAATCAGCTGCTTTCGATCCCGGGAGTCAGCCATGCGGTCCTGGTCAGCTACAACGGCGACTACTACATGTAGCCAGGGTACGGGGGAGGCCGGACATGATTGAAAGCAGGTATCTCAACAAGGTGGTCGCCATCCTGATGGTCCTGGCCCTTGTTCTTTCCGCCATGCTTGTCCTCCTTGCAGGGCTTGGGGCAACAAGCAAGGTCATGGCATACGAATCCAAGCTCTTTGGGGAAGAGGTCGTCATCCTTGACATTCAAGTCGATGAAGCGGATTGGCAAAGTCTCCTGGACGACCCTTCAGCCAAAACTTACATCCCAGCCGACCTGACCATCAATGGGGAAACTTATGAGGCGGTTGGCATGCGGACCAAGGGCAACTCCAGTCTGACCCAGGTCGAACAGATGCAGGACAGTAATCGCTACAGCCTGCACTTCAAATTCAATAAATATCAAAAAGGCCGGACTTATTACGGCCTGGACAGCTTTTGCATCAACAACATGCTGGGTGACACGACCTACATGAAGGATTATCTGGCCTACGAGATCATGGATTATATTGGGGTTCCATCCCCTTTGCGAAATTACGCCAAGGTCACCGTCAATGGTGAGGACTACGGGTTTTTTATGGTCTTGGAACGCTATGAAAAATCCTTCCTGGACAGAGTCTATTCGACTTCCGGCGGCCAACTCTATAACGTGAAAATTCAAATGGGCCACCGCGAAGACTTCATGGATCAAAAGATGGATCAGGATCAGGCCTTACCTGATCTTCCCCCGGATCTGCCGGAAGAGTGGGCCGGTGCGGAGGATTTTCAACCGGGTCAGGGAGATGAAAACAGACCCAGCATGCCCGGCCAGGGGAATCAGCCGTCCCGGGGTCAATATGAAGGGTTCCGGCCCGGTGGGCAGGGGCAGATGCAGGAGCGGCCCGGCCAAAACCACTCCGGAGACCAGATGGGGATGACGGCCAGCCGCGGGGGCGGCGACCTGGTCTATACCGATGACAAAATCGAAAGCTACAGCAGCATCTTTGACAATGCCGAGTTCAAAAAGAATTCCGACCAGGACAAGCGCCGGGTGATCACCGCCCTGAAGAATCTTAATGAAGGAACGGATCTGGAAACCTATTTCGACGTGGACGGGATTCTTCGTTACCTGGCCGCCCACACCGTCCTGGTCAACCTTGACAGCTATTCCTCCTCCATGGCTCAAAACTATTATCTTTATGAGAAAGATGGCAAGATTTCCATCCTGCCCTGGGACTACGGCTTGTCCTTTGGCGGGTTCCAAAGCAATTCTGCCCAGAGCGTCATTAATTTTCCCATCTCCACCCCCGTCAGCGGGGTCACCATGGAAAGCCGGCCCCTGATCAATCAGCTGCTTGAAGTTGAGGAATACCAGGAAAGCTACCATGAATACCTGAACGAAATCGTGGAAGGCTACTTCAATAGTGGCCAATTCGAGGCAAGCATTGATCAGCTTAACCAGAAAATCGGCGGCTATGTCAAGCAGGACTCAAGTGCCTTCATCACTTATTCCCAGTATGAAGCGTCCCTGCCTGTCCTGAAAGAGCTGGGGCTTTTGCGGGCGGCCAGCATCGAGGGACAGCTTGCGGGCAGCATCCCCTCTACGACTGAGGGGCAAAGCGCCAACCCGGACGCCCTGATCAGCGGACAGGGAATCGATTTGACGATCCTTGGCAGTTTCATGAACGGCGGCGGACAGCCGGTGAGATCATCACAAGGGGAGGGGAGACGGCCCTGATGGCGATATAATGAGAAGGGAAGACAATCCGGATTAGGGTGGTGACACGATGGCACGGTTACTCATATGCGATGACGAGAGCGGCCTGCGGGCGGTTTTGAAGCGCTACGCGGTTTTTGAAGGCCATGAGGTGTGGGAAGCTGAGGATGGCATGGAGGCGGTTGACCTTTGCAGGAAAGAGCGCTTTGACATCATTATTATGGATATCATGATGCCGGAGCTGGATGGCTTTTCCGCGGTAAAAAAGATTCGTGAGACCTCGGATACTCCCGTCCTTATGCTTTCAGCCAGGGGGGAGGAATACGACAAGGTCCTGGGCTTCGAGCTCGGTGTCGACG
>JAAZGN010000244.1 GCA_012511185.1 Clostridiaceae bacterium | reverse complement strand
TGAGCGTCTTCCCCAAGAGAAACCAAGTAGGCTCTATTAACCGTATCGGAGGCAAGGTCGACAGGTCCCAGCGCTTCCCAGGAAATATTTTTTAAATCGGAAGCGTTACCGGTGAGGAGGTAGTATGTCCCAGGAACTATGACATTGTCCGGGTGGACAAACGACCAGTTAATGTTAAACAACGCGGGTGATCCGTCCGGTATCCAACCCTTTAAACTCCACTCGGTTCTTATCTCACCGTCTACACTAAAATAGCCATAATATGTTGAATTGAACAACGATGGATGACGGAGCCACGTTATTGGATTAGCCCACCCCTGAACCTTCGGGTACTCGACTATTGTATCTGCATTTAAGGACAATCCAATTGTGAGTTTGTCGGGATTGAACATCAGGTAGGGCTTTTTCCGGTTAACGTGGGAATCCGGCTCAGGTGTCGGCGTCTCCTGGTTAATTACGAAAAGTAACTCAGACCAGAAGTGGGGCTGATACCCGATCAGTTTTTCCAGCTCATCTCTTTTTATGACACCATTCTCGAGGAGCTGGCACAACCGGGATACCTGTTTCACAAAATCCCATCCATCGGGATCAACCAGATAGTTTTTCAAGTACCTGGAGCACAATACACGGCTGATATGTGTAAGATACTGGTCATATTCCAAGGATGAGAGTCCTTCCCACCCATAATACGCCTTCAATTCCTTAACAATAGTTGCGAAAGAGGCGATATGCTTTCGGGAAACGGCACATTGTTCCAAAATCGCTCCTACATATCGAAAGGGTCCTGTGCTGTCTCGTTTGGCAAGGCCTCGTTCTTTTAATTGTCCCTCTATTAATCTCCCAACATGTTCCCTATTGACCCCGGTGTTTGGTTCTTCAATGAGTTTCATGAAATGCTTCCAAAAGCCATCATCGTCATAATAATGGTAAGCACAGTTTACCGCGCATATCAGAATGAGATCCCTCATCTCGGGGGAAGGCCGAATCACATTGATAATACTCGCGATTTCTCTCAACTCGTCAACGGACAAGGAAACCTCGCCGGCAAAACTACATTGATTCAACCTATCCAACCAAACAATCTGTTGTTCTTGGATATTACCCATGGTGTAGGCATCCCACCTTAAAAGTCAGTCGAACGTGATTCCCATAACAATCAACATGTTGGTTTTTTTATAAGCAAATCAAGGGGAGTCTTTTTTTGAACTGCAGGCATCAAATAAATGCTACGGAAGGTTGGGATTACGAATTCTTTGTGCAAGGGTATCCATGGATAACTCAAAACAGTTTTTTAAATCACATTCCCAAATAACAAAGACCCGCCATCCTAATTCCAGCAATTGATCGTATTTTTTTTTGTCCCTGACCCTAGTCTCAGAAATTTTCTTCATCCACCATTCGGTTCGTGTCTTGGGAATCACAAAATATTTGCAGCCTTCGTGTCCATGCCAGAAACAACCGTTTACAAAGATGGCACATCTATACTTTGTGAGGACAATATCAGGTTTGCCCGGGAGCCATGAAACATGTTTTCTGTACCCGAATCCTTGTTTTCGCAAGAATCTACGCACCATTATTTCAGGTTTGGTATCCTTGTCGCGAATCAAAGACATTACTTCGCTTCTTTTTTGGGTAGAAAACACATCAGCCACTTGCCAAGCCTCGATGATCATCAAGTTCTTTCTTGACCGCCTTGGCGATTGCCCTCGAAAGCAAAGGCGGAACCGCGTTTCCAACCTGAACAAACTGCGCTGTTCGATAACCCTCGAAGAAATAGTTGTCTGGAAAACTCTGAATGCGCGCTGCTTCTCGTACCGTCAACGAACGTAGTTGTTGGGGATCCGGATGAATGTTATAATGACCATCTTTGGAAATATGAGCAACTATGGTGTGCGGGGTCTCTTTCGTACCGTGGACTCTAAACCGATCTTCAAATACCTTCTTGCTGCCATTCTTGTGAAACTGTAATGATTCTGGCAATTCACTATAACCGATCTTGGTGCCCTTCTTGGATGCAGCTATCTGCATCTCGTAAATCTTCAAGTCCTGCTCTCTGTGTGGTCTCGCAAAATGATTTAGTACACCTGGAGATTCTTCTCTCATACACCCCTGAAAGAGGCTCAGCCTTCTTTTTGGTGAATACCGTCCATACCAAAAATCCGCCCCCTGTCCGGCATGAAGTGGCGGTAAATCCGAGATCGCATTCTTCGTATTCAACGGCTCATCAAAACTCATAGAAAAACCATGCAAGTCAGGATAATCAAATCCCCCGGGGTAATCCTTTTTCTTATATCCAAAGAGGATTAATCGACGTCTATTTTGATATACACCAAAGTCTTTGCAATCAATAATGTTATTGGCGTGGTTTTCTTGGTCCGGTCCAGATTTCAGACCATATCCTATGTCTTCGAATTCCCTGCGGATGGCGGTCAGTAAATCCCCTTTACCGGCGCTAATAATACCGGGTACATTCTCGAAAACGAACAATCTGGGCTGAAATTCCCGAACTATGTTCAGATAATACTTAAATAAATAGTTTCGATCATCTTCGAAAACCTGCTCCTTCATTCGTCCCCTGCCTATCAGGGAGTAAGCCTGACATGGTGGACCGCCTATAACAACAGATATGGATTGAACACTGCTTTCCTTTGCTATATCATTAAGAAGTTCAAGAGCTTCTTGGGATGTAATAACGTTCTTTCCATGGTTGGGACTTCCGAACGTCTTGTTGAGTACCCGACTATTTACAAGATCATGCAGGTCAGGATATGGGTTGTAGAAGAGTTCCGTTTTCAAAGCAAGGTTACCATATGCGCTCGTTGTTGATCGAACATATTGATTATAAGCCTCCAGCTTGCCTTGATTCTTAAGC
>JAAZGN010000259.1 GCA_012511185.1 Clostridiaceae bacterium | reverse complement strand
CCATTGATGAAGACGTCGAAAAAGCAATAGCTGAAGCAGTCGAATTTGGTAAGGCCTCGCCCTATCCCGACGCGTCCGAAGTGACTGAGCTTGTTTACGCTGATTAGGAGGGATGTAAAGATGAGAGAAATTACTTATAGAGAAGCGGTTCGTGAAGCCTTAATTCATGCCCTGGAAGAGGATGAGCGGGTCTTTTTGGCCGGTGAAGATATCGGTCTTTGGAATGGCTGTTTTGCCGTGACAGAAGGACTCATGGATCGGTTTGGATCCCAGCGCATCAAGGATACGCCCCTGAGCGAAGGTGCCATCGTGGGCATCGGCGTCGGAGCTTCTGCCGTCGGCATGAGGCCCGTGGTCGAAATCATGGAGACCGATTTTACGGCTGTCGCCTTTGACGTCATCATCAATCAGGCCGCCAAAATGCATTATATGTTCGGCGGCAGGATCAAACTGCCTTTTGTCCTCAGGACCGTCAATACCGGTGGTGGCAACGGTGCCGCCCAGCATTCACAGAGCCTGGAAGCATTGTTTGCCCATATCCCGGGACTCAAGGTGGTCATGCCGGGGTCCGCTTACGATGCCAAGGGCCTGCTCTTGTCTGCCATCGACGAGCCCAATCCGGTCATCTTTATTGAGCACAGCATGCTCTACGGTCTCAAGGAGGATGTCCCTGAAGAGGCCTATCGGATCCCCCTGGGCAAGGCCCATGTCAAAAAAGAGGGCAAAGACCTGACCCTGGTCGCCTGGTCCTATACCCTGCCCATCGCCATGAAGGCGGCCGAAGATCTCCAGGCCGAAGGCATTGAGGCCGAGGTGATTGACCTGAGGACCATCAGCCCCTTTGACCGGGACACCGTCCTTGAATCTGTCAAGAAGACCCATCGACTTCTGATCGTCCAGGAGGCCGTCAACCAGGGCGGCTTTGGCAGTGAAATTGCAGCCGTTGTGGCGGAAGAAGCCATCGAGTATCTGGATGCCCCTATCCGGCGCCTGACTTCACCTTTTGCCCCGGTTCCCTTCTCGCCGGCCCTGGTCGAACATTTTTATGTCAGCAAGGGCGACGTGGTGAAAGCGGCCAAGGCTATGGTGGCCTATTAGGCGGGCAGATAAGCTTTCCTGTCAGCAGGAAAAGCCAAGCCTGGCTTGTCAAAGGAGATAACATGAGTATAGAAATCTTAATGCCCAAGCATGGCCTCAACATGGCGGAAGGGCATCTGGTGGAGATTTGTAAGAATGTCGGCGATGAGGTCAAGGTAGGTGATGTCCTTTTCATCTTCGAAACGAGTAAAGCCGTCGTCGAATTTGAATCACGATATGAGGGTATTGTCCAGGAGATCAAGGCAGCTGAAGGGGATGATGTTCCCGTCAATGAGCTGGTCATGCTGCTCAGGCCTTTAGCAGAGGCCGGCGCAGCCGCTGCGCCCGCCCCCCCCTCGGTCGAGGCGGAAGAAGTGGCCCCGGAAGTCAGGCTGCCCGCCCCGTCTGCGTCGCTAAGCCAGCCAGCCGCCGGCGATTATATCCCAGCCACCCCCTGGGT
>JAAZGN010000191.1 GCA_012511185.1 Clostridiaceae bacterium | reverse complement strand
TAAAAGATGGCTTCGATTTTTTCATCAAAGAGGACGCCGATAACGGCAGCGTGTGCGCAGGCGATCAGGATCATCATCCACATTCTCATAATCTTGTGATCGACCGCCGGAGGGAAGGACCCTTGATTGATCAGCTGCCCTTCGCTTGCTGGAACTACGGCACGTTTTCGCCGCGGGAAGGGCCATAGCTGTTGCCAAAAAGTGACAACCACGGCCATGACCGCCCCCAATTGGATGACAATCAGGAAAAAGGAAAAGAAGAGCCTGTTGCTGATGGCGTCCCCGCCCGCCGTAAAGGGCACAAGACGTTCCAGTATCAGAAGATGCCCCGTACTGCTGATGGGTAACCACTCCGTTATGCCCTCAACGATTCCATAAAAACACTTTTCAAGACATCAAGCCACGCCATACAGCTACCTCCTCATTCTCCTTGCCTTAAGACCAGGACACCGCCCGGCAAAAGCGTAAATTCGTCGTGTTTGCGCCCCCAACTGCCCTCGGTGATGGTGTTGCCGCGGTGATCATACAGTTCGAATCGCGATTCCTGCTGATTTAGCCCCTGGATTGATACGACATGGGCTGATCGGTCAAGATTCAAGGCAAAAACAAGGGTCACATCACGCGAACCAAAGGCATAAAACAACACACGGCGGCTGCTTTCAATCTCTGTTTCCCGCCCAGGATCCTCTAATTGATCCTTGGCAGCCTGGCTGGTTCGGATCAGGGCAGGTTCCTCCAGAAGCTGCAGGCCGGACAAGTCCCTGACAGTATAGAGCGCATTTCCTGTTATGTCTTTGTTTGACAAAAACACACTCTCGGCAAAATTGACATCCATGAGGACAAGCGCCGTATTGTTGCCAAGATCGGCGAGGACTGCCCCTACAGCGTCGACCAGGCGGACCGGCTCATTGTCATAGTCAAATGCAACCGAACGGATCAGTTCAGGAACCAGAACCCCGCCAGACATGCTACGCCTTGGGATGCTGTTGATCCAATCATTAAGGGTCTCTTCGAACGCCTCTTCCGAGTCAAGCGGCTGGCCAAGCCTCAGATCACCGGCATGGTAGTCGGCAGTGGTATGGCTTCGGCCGTCATCGTACTGCATAGAGTCAATGAAGAACACCTGATTCCTGATTCCCTGAAAGTCAGGCGCAGCCTTGATCTGATCCATGATCCAGTGAACGTAGTTGGCCCGGGAGGCGTCGTTGGGAAGAATGCCGTCCCCATCAGTCAGCTCAATGTAGATCAGGCTGAAGGCGTCGGTCCATCGACCGATGGCGCCGTCGCGCGAACGGAGCTTACCATAGGCGGACAGGGGAGAGCCCGCCAGGTATTCGACCAGATGGGCCAGCTCTCCGGAAGTCGCGTGAAGGTCGACCACCAACCAGGGCGACGCACCCTGTGCCTCCACATACTGCAAAGCCGCCCCCAGATTGTGGGCGCGGGTGTCATCGCCCCCGGCACTCCCCGTTCCCTCCGGCAAAGACCAGAATTCTTCCCCGTATCCCTGGCGTCCGATCGGAACGCTGTCGAGCCGGATCACATCCGCATGGGCGGACTTTCCCTCCGTCAGAAAACCTGACAGAGCCCCCGGGGCGTCGTCGTTTCTGCCAAACCAGACATTGTCCAGATAAAGAGTCCCGGAACCGGCAAATCCAAAATTGATCCAAACCTCGTCATCCAATTTCAGGCCCCGCGGGAACAAGAGCGTGATGCGCCGGTGCTGCCATGCTCCGCCCTGGATCTTGACCGACTCACTCACAGTAGGAAGTGAACCCGCAAACCATACTTCGATCGGGCCGTCAATTTGGCCTGTGACGCGCACGTCAAACTCAAGCCGGTAAAAGGGCAGGGTATCACTGACGACAAGACGCGACAAATCAAGTTTTTGTGTCAGCCTGGCGTCCAGATAGGACCGGTCAGGATTGTTGACCGGGGTCATGGTGGAGATACCCTGACGAACGGAAAACAAGACTTCTTTTGGCGGCAGTTCGTCTTGATCCTCCTCCGGTTTTTTATAAGAAAGGGCACAGGATCCTCCGGAATCGTATCCCTCCTTCCCTTCCCGGGCATCGTCGGAGGTCACAAATGAAGCACCGCCCGACAGGGCCCATTCACCGGCAGGCAGTGCTTCCTCCCGCAGGACGTAGCTTATTTCCTGTGTATTGAGCTTCGGCGATTCGGGGAGGCGTAAGGTCATCAGGTCCCCGGAAACAACACTGCCGCCTTCCAAGGCCGGTTCAAAACGAAACTGGGCGGTCAGCTCAGCCTGAATGATGGTTCCATCGCGTTTGGCCAGGAAGATATCGCCGGAGGGAAACAGGGCAAACCGCTCAAGCCTGCTTTCATCAAAGGGGTTCTCAAGACTCCAGGATTTGCCGCCGTCCTTGGAATAAAGCAGCCGGCCATCCGCCGCCAGGACAACAAATTTATCCGATGACATGACCATGATCTCCGTCAGATCTGCCGACTCAGTCAGGCTTTCTTCCGGGTCAAGGAAACGGGCCGCTCCCTTGTCCGGCTTGATCGCCAGCTCCCCCCGCCCGCCGGTAAAAAGTGTAACCCCTCCCCCGGCTTTTGCGGCCAGCCAGGCCTCCTCGGATTGCAGGGATTCCTCAATCTGCCATTGAATGCCATTTGAGGAAGACGCGACATTTCCCTGGTTTCCCAAGGCGTAAAGGATCCCGTCACCGGCCTTAACCAGGGCCGTAACCTGATCGTCGAGAGGAAAGGACAATTGCTCCATGCCCCAGGGATGCCCGAAGAAAAGTTCACCCGGCCCGCCTGAAGCAAGAAAAAATCCATTTTCATAATCGGGCAGATCCATGTATTCGATCGACCGGACCGCGTAACCGGGGGAGGCCTGGGTAATCAGATTCCAATAGCTCCCGTCAGTTGATGCGTACAATTTGCCGTCTGAGTCGCCGGCAAGCAAGCCACCCGGCCCGGCGGCGATGGCAGTCAGATCGACGCTGAAGCGGAAGGCCATCTGTTCAGGCGCCCCATCACGCGGCAGCTTGATAAGAGCTCCCTCCGTCCCGCATGCATAGACGGTTCCGCCGGATTCAGCAAAGTCGCTCCAGCGCAGGTTCGCAGACTCCAAAAGGATTGAAAGCTCGCGCTTACCCGATACAATACCCGCTTCATAACCGGTAATCCGTCCTGAGTTAATCAGCGTCATCTCGGACAACGATTCACGAAAAAGAGAAAAAGAAGCGCCGGCGTAATAGTCTTTTGTCAGGGGAACGTGTGAACGCGCCTCCGTCATCTTGATGCGAAATTCATCCGGTCTGCCGTCATTGGCAAAGTAGTGGGCGTGGTGTGTAAGGGGCGAGAAGGATCCGTCGGTGACAAGATTGGTCGACGGCATGCCGGTCAAATTAATGCCGGTACCCGCAAGGGCAAGCTGGCTGGCCGCTTTGTCGCTGACACGGACAAGGGACGCCGGCCGGCTCCCCAGAATCCCCGCCGCCTGCCAGACAATGGAAAGCACGACCGCGGCGATCACCAGCAGGATGGCCACGGTGGTTATAACGGTCCTCCGCCTTAAGCTTCTGGGAATCAGCCGGAAACGCGCCACCTCAAACCGCCGACTTATCTTGCTTCCTGCTTGTTTTTCGCAGGACCAGCATGCCGGCAAAACCGATCAGCACAAAGGCGTAGAGGGTGTAAACAATGATTTCTTCCGCCCGCTCCCCTGCTCCCGTCAAGCGAATAAGCCAGCCGGATCCGATGAAATTGAAGATGGCGTGCATGACGATCGGGATTGCGATATTGCGGGTCAAATGGTAGGCCATGGACAAGGCAAAGCCGGCAATAAGGACATAGGAGCCCTGGATCAGATCAAGATGGAAGAGAGCAAACAAAAGGGTCGTTCCCACTACGGAAACGGCGGGAGGAAAGGCCTTGCGCAATTCTCCCTGGACAATGCCCCGGAAAAGAAGCTCCTCGCCGATCGGAACCAGCAATACCGTCGCGACGAAATCGAGGGCGGACACCGAGGACGCGGCGTCAAACAGAACCATCTTGTCCATGTAGTCCGCAAAGAGGCGACCCAGGGTCGACGCCTGATCAAAAGAGGCCAGGATGGCCATCCACAGCTGGGTCAGACCCAGGGCGCCCAGGATAAGGGCAACCGAACTCAGTGATTGGATCCAGGTTACGCGCTCAAAGGGAGCGGGCAGATCCTTCCTTTTTCCGCGCCGGTACAGATACAAAATGTAGGCGGGGATCAGGATGACCATGCCGAGAAGGGAGGCGTAGATCATGGCATCGCTTTCAACCAGGATCCGCAGCATAACCGCGCCATCGTTGGGGTTCTCCTGGAGCCCGGCCTGAAGTGACGGATTGGCCAAAAGGTAAGCAAAGGTGCGCGCAAGGGATATACCGTTCAAGACGGCATGATGCAGCAGCATAAAAAGCAGGGGGGCGAGAAAGGTGCGGACCGAGACCCGCCTGCCTCCACCTGGCAGCACGCCACCCGCAAGGTCCTGTGTACTATGGACGTATTGTTCTGTGTTTTGCACCATGGCAGGCAGGCTCCATCCACACGCCCGTTAAAGGAGGCGGGTCAACTAGGGGCGGACGATCGAGCCGGTATACCGTTCAAAAAAATACTCAAAGGCGCGATCGAGTTCTTTCCTGCTTGTGACGGAAGAAAAGACATGCTCACCGTTCTCATCCTTCCACGAGCGCATGATGACGACCTCGGGGCTGGCCCTTTTGCCGTCGTCGGGTTCGTAATTATACATAACGGTGTAGGTCTGCCCCCCGATCGAAAAGGAGTCCAGGAGTGACACATAATACTCGCGGCCGCTCCGCTCATCCACAAGGATGGCAAGAACGCCGTCCCCCGCGCGCCTCCGGTCATTTTCCCGAAGCGGGCGTTCGCGCGGTTGATTACGCTTCCGGGAAATCTCCGTCATCGTCGCACTCTTCCAGCAGGGCTTGATAGGCTTGGTAGACAGCTTCGTCCTCGTCATCCTCGAGACCTACGAGCACTTCCTCCCCTTCATCCCCGACCACAAACTTCATGAAGAACAAGCTCATCTCGTCTTCATCGCCTTCGGACGGGTCGACCAGGACACAATATTCCTCCCCTTCATGGGAAAAGGTATCCGCCATGATGAAAGAGTAGTCTTCTCCTGTTTCCGTATCAGTCAAAACGACATAGGCGTCTTCGTCAAAAAGTTCATCGACACCTTCTTCACAACAGCGGTCATGCTCATCTTCCGACATGCAGAGTACCTGGAAATTCTTCATTGATTGATTCCTCCAAGGAATTATTTTCTTTTCACACGCGATCCATCATCTGATAGACGCCGTGATCGAAGGCATTATATCACGATCCGCAGGGACCCGCAGTCAGGCCGCCCCTCTCGCGGTCCAGCCAGTCCTGCAAGAGGATCTCTGCCGCGACGCGGTCGACCAGGCTCTTATCCCTTCTTTTCTTTTTACTGGCAGTTTCGATGATTAACCGGGACGCCAGAACCGATGTGTACCGTTCGTCGCAGAGTTCAACCCTGCAGTCAGAAGCTTGGCGCAGGGCGTCGGCAAAAGCTGATGCAAGCGCGCCTGTTTCCGAATACCGCCCGTCGGTCCGGGCTGGATAGCCGACCACAATGGTGTCTGCATCATGCTCCGCGCACAAGGCGATAATTTCACTCACAGGTCCCTCGCCGTCACCGCGAACCCGGTCGAGGGTTACCAGGCGCCTTGCCAGGAGGCGCATCGGGTCGCTCACAGCAACGCCAACCCTGCGGGTTCCGAAGTCAATACCCAAAACACGTCCAAGCATTACTTCAGAGGCGGTCGACGTAATCCCTGATGACGACTTCGAGCAGTTCATCGCGCTCCAGGCGGCGGATCACACCGCGGGCACCAAGATGACTGGTGATGTAAGTGGGATCTCCGGAAAGAAAGTAACCGACCAGCTGATTGATCGGGTCGTAACCTTTTTCCTCGAGCGCTTTCATTACCTCAGCCATAATCTGGTGGACGGCAAGACGTTTTTCGCTGCCTATTTCAAAACGATTCGTATCCTGTTCTTCCATAACTACCTCCAGTTCAAGTTTACCACGTTGCCAAGCCAAAAACCGTTTAGACGATCGCTGCCAGCGCCGTTTCCCCCTCAAGGCCGGTCATGCGCATGGCCCGGATTTGTCCGCGTTGCAAGACTGCAGTTTGCGGGCCGGCGGGCCCTCCTTTTACCTGGATGTACTCGGGTGTATATCCCAAGGCCCTTCCTTTTTCGTCGATCTGTTCAACCAAAACGTCCCTCGTCTGACCCATCCGGGCCTTGATGGCCCGGGCGGCCAGTTCGGATGCAGTGCCGTGCAGGATACGGGACCGCAAGGCTGCCAGCTCTTCGGGAACCTGGCCGGCCATGGTGGAAGCGGTCGTACCCGGTCGCGCCGAGTAACGAAAAACATGGATTCTCAAAAAGCCGATTTCACGACAAAAGGCGACCGTTTCCTCGAAATCGTGGTCCGTTTCACCCGGGAAGCCGACGATCAGGTCGCTTGTGATTCCCGCCCAAGGAAAGCATGCCCGGATCCGCTCGACGGCATCCCGGAATTTTCCGCTTGTATCTCTTCGCCTCATGGTCTTCAAAATCCGGTCCGAGCCGCTCTGCAAAGAAAGATGAAAGGAGGGACAAAGGTGGCGAAGACCCGACACCCGCTCCATAAACCGCGGGGTAATAGTCCCTGATTCGAGCGAGCCAAGCCTGATCCGCCTGATTCCGTCTACCTTGTCCAGCATGTCCAGGACATCCGCCAGACCGACTGCCTGATCGCCCCCTTTAAAGTCGATTCCATAGGCGTTGATGTTGGTTCCCGTCAGGACGATCTCGGAAAAGCCCCGCCCAGCAAGATCTTCCGCTTCCCCGCGTATCTTTTCCATGGACCGGCTCCTGGCTGGTCCCCGCGCCAGACAGATGGCGCAGTAGGCACAGCGGTTGTCACAGCCATCCTGGATCTTAAGGAAGGCACGTGTTTCCTTTGGCACCGCCGTTGCGCCCAGTTCCTCGTAGACGGCACCTGACAATAATGATTGAATATAGTTGGCTGGAAGATCTGTCTTTCCTTTGAGAGCTGCGAAAATAAGCTCCGGCAGCTGATCGCGACGGCTGGTTCCCGCCGTCAGGTCGGCCAGGGAGGCCAGGTCATCGAGCTGGGAATAGCAACCGCAGGCAACAATGAGGGCGCCGGGATTTTCCCTGCGAAAGCGTCGCAGGAGCTGGCGGGATTTTCTTTCCGCCTCGCCCGTCACCGCACAGGTGTTGAGGACACAAAGATCCGCCTGCTCCCCAGGTATGGCCGGCGTCATCCCGTAACTGCACAGCTTTTGTGCCAGCGCGTCCATCTCATACTGATTTGTCTTGCAGCCCAGCGCTGAAACCGTGAATTTCATTCGCTCATTCCTTCCGCTGTCCGGTTCATGGGTGTGGATAAAAAAAGAGCCGCAAGGCTCTCCTTAAGGTCTCCTGGCAAAAGGCAGAGCCGGTCAGGCGCCGCGTCCTGTAAGAAGGTAGAGGACCAAGGTAAAAACTGCAAATGCGATGGCGAAACCGGTTGTCAATTTCTTCAAAATACCTTCCTTGGTGCGACCTTTTGTCTTGCCGTAAAAGGTGTCGGAGCCACCGGAATCCCCTGAGAGCACACCAAGTCCCTTGGATTTGCTTTCCTGCATCATGACCGTCACGATCAGGCCGATGCAGGCCAGGATATCGAGAACGATGAATATTATCCGCGCAGCTTTCATTGCTGTTCCTCCCTTTGGCGTCGCACGCCGGACAATCATAGCATAAAGACGTGATCAGCCGCAAGTCGCCCTAAGTGTCCGGCTCGTATGAAGCGATTGCCGCAACCGGCCGCCTTTCAAGATGACGCATATAGAAGGGCAGGGCGATGACCAGGGCCAGTCCGGCCAGGTTGGTCGTAATGGAAAAGGACCACCAGATCCCACTGACACCCAGCGCCGTGCCCGAAAGATAAGTACCGAGCGGGATACGCGCGACCATGAGCCCGGTAATCACAATGGAGGGCACCAGCGACTGCCCCAGCGCCGCGAAGGCGGAACTTGTCAGAAGCTGGATCCCCATCAGGAGCTGGGAAGCGGACAGGATACGAAGATAATCGGCACCGTGTCCGAGTGCCAAGGGATCTGTGAAGAAGATGGCCATGATGGGGGCTCCGAAAAACAGAAGAATCAAAGAAGTGACCGTACAAATGGCAGATACCAGCCAAAAGCCCGACCAGTAACCCCTGCGGACGCGACGGTGTTCCCCGGCGCCGAAGTTCTGTGCCATGAAGGCGTTCACAGCCGCGGCGAAACCGTCAGCCGTCATCCAGGAAATGCTCTCAATCTGAGCGCCCAGCCGTTGCGCGGCGACAGCCAGGTCACCAAAGCGGACAACAAGTCGGGAAATCAAGATGGTGACCATGGCGTGAACGCCCGACTGCATGGTGACGGGGGCCCCCAGCCTGGCGATGGGCTTCAGGCGATGGATCTCTGCCGGGCCGCTGAAAAGTCGCAGGCGGGCAAAATACTCATTTCGCCTGACGGCGATCAGCATGAGGACGAAAGCGATTGTTTCAGACAGGAGCGTCGCTAGTGCGGCGCCCGCGACATCCAACCGAAAACCAAGGATGAAAAGCGGATCAAGCACCATATTGAGTGCCTATCCCGTGACTAAGATGACAAAGGGAGTGAAACTGTTGCCGGAAGCGGTCAGGATGGCGCTGTAAAGCCTGCCGCCGACATGGGCAATCATGCCCAGTCCGACGATCCACAGGTAAGTCTCTGTGCGTACGATGGTCTCAAGGTCATTGAAGTGAAAAATCGATGTCAGGGGACATTTGAAGAGAACAAAAACAAGGGTCAGGACTGCCGCCATCAGATAACCTGTCCGAAGCGCCGCGCGGGCCCAGCCCCTGGCTTCTTTCGTATCACCTGCTCCCAAAGACTGGCCGACCAGCACCTGGCCGCCGATACGCGGCAGGGCGAACAGGCTCTCAACCAGCCAGAAGAGGATGCCGGCCGAGCCGACAGCGGCGACCGCGCGCTCGCCCAGCGACGAGACCCAGAACATATCGGTCAGGTTATAGGCCAAACCAACGAAAGAGGTGGCCATGATGGGCATGGCCAACTTCACCACGGTGGGCAGAATACGGCCTTTTAACAAGTCAAGCTGTTTTTCTTTTTGCATGGATCACACTTCGCACGATTAATTTCAACTGATTCTAGCACAGACAGCGTCTTTTCAAGCGTGTGGGCCCGATTCAATATTGAAATAGCGGAATACTTGACTTACACTATTTAAAGGATTTTTAAGAAAACCCGTGTGTGTGCCAGCAAGCCGCGAATCCCGGCAGATGACCCGCGCAGCTAAGAGGAGTAGGGAAGAGAAAGATGAGAATGAACTTGCTTGGTTTGTCCCGGTCCATCCATCCGAAAGACAACAAAAACACAGTCGGAATGGCGATTACCCCGCTTTCCGGCTTTTCAAAAGTAACCATCCCGCTTAACATGCAGATCGGCCCCGGATGCGAGGCCATTGTCGCCAAAGGTGATCACGTCGATATCGGACAGCCGCTGGGCAAGCCGACCGGGGCCTGGAGTGTCCCGGTCCACGCCAGTGTTTCCGGCCAGGTCGCCTCTATCAGCGATGAGATTTGGAGTGATGGCAGCCTGGCCAAATACGTCACCATTATCCCTGACGGCCTGGATACCGTCAGCCCCGGGGTCAAGCCTCCTGTCGTCACCGACAAGGAGAGTTTTCTTGCCGCGGTGCGTGACTCTGGCCTGGTCGGCCTTGGTGGCGCGGCCTTTCCCGCCCATGTCAAGCTCAACCCTCCGGCCGACAAGCCGGTCGACACCCTGATTGTCAACGCGGCCGAGTGTGAACCCTATATTACTGCCGATTGCGCAGTCTGTTGCAACGATGCCGAAGAGGTGGTCGAGGGAGCCCTGGCCGCCGCCAAATGGTGCGGCTTCGACCAGGTGATTTTCGGCATTGAAGATAACAAGAAGGACGGCGCAAAAGCCTTGCTGGAAGCCATCGACAGAAAAAAGGATGACCCTGACTGGCCCAAGGGCGGTATGACCCTCAAAGTACTGAAGACTGCCTACCCGACCGGAGCCGAGAAAGTCCTGATACACCTGCTGAACGGCAGGGTTGTACCCGAAGGGGGCCTGCCCAGCGACGTCGGTGTCATCGTCCATAACGTCTCAACACTCCATTTTCTGGCCCGCTACCTGAAAACCGGTATGCCGCTTGTTAAAAAGGTAATTACCGTGGACGGCAGCGCCGTCACGGCGCCCGGCAACTTCGAAGTTCCCATCGGCGCCATGATTGAGGAAGTCATCGAAAAGGCGGGCGGAACCAAGTCAGCGCCCGGGAAAATTATCATGGGAGGGCCCATGATGGGAGTCGCTGTCGACGAACTCACACGGCCCGTCGTCAAGCATAACAATGCCATCCTCATCTTCGACGAAGAAGATGCCTGCCTGCCGGAAGAGTCGGCTTGTATACTTTGCGGACGCTGCATCCGGGCCTGCCCCATGAAGCTGATGCCCATGGCGCTTGATAAAGCCGCCCGTGCGCTCAGCGTGAATGAGCTGAACGAACGCCATGTCCTGACTTGCATTGAGTGTGGAAGCTGCTCCTACGTCTGTCCCGCCAAACGCTATCTTGTCCAGAACATCCGCAACGGGAAGGCTCTGATGCAAGCTGCGGCGGCGGCTTCGACCGAAAAAGGAGGGAAATCGGAATGGTTCATGTCTCCTCTTCACCGCACATACGCGACCGAGTCACCACGCGTTCCATCATGTTGCATGTCATCATCGCATTGGTACCGGTGATCATCGCTTCCATCATCATCTTCGGACTGGCCGGACCCATGCTCTTCGTCATCAGCGCGGC
>JAAZGN010000024.1 GCA_012511185.1 Clostridiaceae bacterium | reverse complement strand
GTTCCGTCCTGGCCATCATCGCCATGTTCAGCCGCTAAGCAGAGCGGTTCAATGCGACAGATAAGCCTCAATTCCAGGATACAATCCCAGGATAACTGGGATTGTATCCTGGATTATCATACTTTTCTTCCGGGTCAATTATCATGATTCCCCAAAACAAGAGGCGCCCTTGAGGGGCGCCCCTGGAATGCTTATTCTGTTCCCCGCCTTACAGGCCGGCTTTCTCGTCCTCTTTGGCCACGTGGAGCAAGAGATCGATGGTGCGCTCGGAGTAGCCCCACTCATTGTCATACCAGGCAACCAGTTTGAAGAAACGCTTCTCGCCCTTGAGATTGTTCTGCAGGGTCGCGCCCGAGTCATAGACGGATGAGGCCTGCTCGTGGATGACGTCGGTTGAAACGATCGGGTCTTTCGTATACTTCAGGATCCCCTTCAAGTAGGTTTCAGATGCCTTCTTCAACATGGCGTCGATTTCCTCAATCGAGCTGTCCTGCTTCAGCAGAACGGTCAGGTCGACCACCGACCCGGTCGGAGTCGGAACACGGAAGGCCATACCCGTCATCTTGCCTGCGAGTTCGGGAAGGACGATCCCCACGGCCTTGGCTGCGCCCGTCGTCGTCGGAATAATGTTCTCCGCGGCGGTACGGCCCAAACGCCAGTTCTTCAGGGATGTACCGTCCACCACCTTCTGTGAGGCTGTGTAGGCGTGGATGGTCGTCATCAGGCCTTTTTCGATTTCCAGTCCTTCTTTGAGGAGGACGTGAACAACCGGCGCCAGGCAGTTGGTTGTGCAGGATGCGTTCGAGACAACGACATCTTTCTCAGGTACGTAATCAGCCTCATTGACACCCATGACAATGGTCTTGACAGGACCCTTGCCGGGTGCGGTCAGAATAACTTTTTTCGCGCCGACTTCAACATGGCCGATGGCCTTGTCGTAATCATTGAACTTACCCGACGAATCGATCACATAGTCGACTCCCAGGGATTTCCAGTCCAGATCCTTGGGTTCCAGGCCGGCGAGCACACACTGTACCCGATGCTTGCCATCGATTACGATGACGTCGTTTTCCTCCAGCGAAGGATCGGATTTTTCCGTTTTCAAATCATGCTCCCAGCGGTGCTGCGAAGAGTCGTAGGTCAGTTGATAGACAAAATAATCTGCCTTGGTGTTCCGGGCAACGATGGCGACCAGTTCAACTTCCTCGCCGAGCAGTCCACGCTCGACCAAGCCTCTGAAGACCAGGCGTCCGATGCGGCCGAATCCGTTGATTGCGACTTTGATGGCCATAAATAGATTCCTTTCTTGTTGAAGCGAACATTGCGTCTCGCTTATGATCCAGTCAAATCGGTTGTGCAGCGGCTTCATTGGTTCATTCAAAGTACGCAGATACCGATGTCGGATGTAATTTTAACACAAATGCCAAACTTGCATAACTGATCGATTGCACAACGAGTATCCCGCTCTTTTTTGCAAGGATAGCCCCGGCCAACAAGGGCCGAACTTTCGCCCGGCCCTTGGATCATCTTTGACAGGCTGCCTGCTAGCCGGCCAGCACCGGCTCGCGCGCGGCGCGCGTTTCATCCGGCCGGGCAATGGGCGTATCATGAGGCGCGTTCTTGAGAAGGTCCGGATCCTTTTCTGCTTCCTTGGC
>JAAZGN010000190.1 GCA_012511185.1 Clostridiaceae bacterium | reverse complement strand
TCGCAGGTTCAAATCCTGCCATCCCAGCCATAGGATCCACTAGCTCAGTCGGTAGAGCATCTGACTTTTAATCAGGGGGTCTGGGGTTCGAATCCCCAGTGGATCACCAGCGGAGCCTTGAGGCAGCAATGTCTCAAGGCCTTGTTGTTTGAGGGAAAGCAGCAGGTGATATGATAAACGAAGGGGACCTGGTCCCATGGCTGACAGAGAGGAAACCGGCGATGGACAGACAAGAGGATAAGGGAGGCTTTTTGCACATCAAGTCTCCTTTGAAGGGCAATCGGCTTTTGCTGGCACCATTGGCTCCGCGCGATATTGAGGCGGTAGCGCCATTTTTCGCCGATACAGAGGTACTTTATTACTACCTTCCTGATTTATTGCTTCCGCGCACACCCGCGCAGCTCCAGGCCATGCTGGACGAATGGAATGACGGCACAAGGAACTTTGTCTTGGCCTGCCGTTATGAAAAGGAGACGATCGGTCTGGTAACCTTGTCGGACTTGGATACCGTCATGGGGAACGGGGAGACAGGCATCATGCTGGCCGGCCGCGCGTGGCAGGGGAGGGGCTTTGCGACTGAGGCCATGCAGTTGATGCTTGGCTATGCATTCTGCGAGCTTGGCCTTCATCGGGTCTACGCCCGGGTGGCGGCGGAGAATACGCCCTCCCTGAACTTGTTCCGGCGACTGGGTTTTCAAGAGGAAGGCCGGCTGCGTGAGGCCATGAGGCGAGGGGGTCGTTTTGTCGATCTCATTTTGTTCGGCTTGCTGGAATACGAATTTCGCAAGACAGGGAAAAGCTGAGCAAAGCCGTACCCGCGCCTTATCATGCTAAGATAAACCCGCCGGAGATTAGCAGCAAAAAGGAGAGCAAAGAGCAAGGTGATCCGTTCCACATTGACAGCCCATTTAGCCGAAACCGATCGTTCGGAACTGACCTTGCAGTTGAACGATCGCGATATCGGGGTGCTGGCAACCCAGGAGCAGCGCCATTACGTCATGTCGGGCAATCGCCGTGTTCAGTTGATTGCCGGCCTGCACACCGACCCCGAAGATCACGCCCAAGTCCTGTCAACCCGGGCCATGCTTCGTCACTGGCTCGTATCATTTCGGGAGCTGCAGATCAACGGACTCAGCCGTCTTCCTGTCATTATTGAGCGCAACAGGCTGGCAGCCGATTTTCTCCTCATGATGGATTCCGAGATCGTTCTGATATGGTGCCAGCCCCAATTTGGTGTTTACCTGCACCGCGGCCACCATCTGTACAGGCAACAGCCTACCTATCCGCCTGATCAGGGGACTTGCGCCGCTTTTTGCCCTGAATTGGATTTTTATGCCTTCCGTCCGCACGAGGGCGATGACCTGCTGATCATCGATCCTTCTTTTATTGATCTGTTCGACCCGGTGGATCTGGAGGACCTGCTGGCGGACATTCACCAGATTAATGTGGCCATGACCGAGCTGACCCGGCTTGCCTACTCTTACGGTCGCGATGCGGACACGACCTGGTTTTCCGCACAGATTCAGCGGCTGGATACGGATCTCGAGCTTTTAAGCGCCGAATCGAGAGAACGTGTATCCGGGCGGCGGGAAACAGGAAGGCGTAAGGTTTCCTGGATCAATCACTTGCAACTTTCCAAGGTTATCCCCCTTTTGGACGGCAATGTCCGTATCACGCCTGCAGGTCTTGACCGGTATGCGGGGCGGTCCGTCGCATTGCCTGCCAAGGGGTACGCTCCCCAACCACCGGAGTTTAAGACGGTATGGCGGCAAAGCAGTGAAGAAAATTCCCGCCTTTCGATCAAGGGGCGTGCAGGGGAACAGGTGGGGAGCAAGAAGCACAGGCCGGATCCCTACGAGCCGCAGGGAGGTTGGATGGATCGGGTCAAGCGCTGGAATACGGAAGGCATCAGGTCCAGATTGTTTCGCTTTCACCGAAAGCTTACCCACCTGGTTCCGGCCTCGCGTGGTCTGTCGTTGCTCGCCTATGTCGCGGTCCTGATGGTTGTACTCGTTTTGCTGGTATCGGCTTTCTTTGCTCTAAAAGGAGGCGGGAAGGAGGAGGATACCAAGAAGGAACACCCCAAGGTCACTGGGCAGGATTCCTCGCCGGAGACTCCGAAAACTGAATTCGAGATCGACATTATAGTCAAAGCCAGCAGTCTCCGCGTCGTTTCGGAACCGGGCGGGGAGGAACTTGTCGCTTCGGTTACCAGGGGAGACCATGTGACACAGCTGACCGGCCCCCGGGATGGCTGGATCCTGATCCGGCTTGAAGACGGGCGGTCAGGCTATGTTCCGGAATCGCTGCTTCTATCACCGGAAGAAGGCGATTAGGTGTTTTACAAAAGGGCAGGCCTGTTGTATCATAATTCCTGGTTTCCGGAGTATGCGGGTGTAGTTTAGTGGTAGAACATCAGCCTTCCAAGCTGATCGTGAGAGTTCGATTCTCTTCACCCGCTCCAAATGGCCGGAAACCGATACGGGCATATAGCTCAGCTGGATAGAGCAACAGCCTTCTAAGCTGTGGGTCGCAGGTTCGAGTCCTGCTATGCTCGCCAGATCGCGACCATCTGCCGGGTTTTGTCCGGAACCTGCAGATGGTTTTCCTTTGAGAATAAGGCGCTTGACGCTTATTTCATTCCGTGTGAGAATCGACCTTAGAAGGGAGCCGACATGAGCCAGGCCTATGACAATACAAGCATTTCCCAGTTGAAAGGACCTGACCGCGTCAGGTTGCGCCCCAGTGTTATCTTCGGGTCGGATGACCTGAGGGG
>JAAZGN010000189.1 GCA_012511185.1 Clostridiaceae bacterium | reverse complement strand
TGACCGGTCACCCGATCCAGGTACTGAGGGAACTCCTGGCTCAGGGCCTGTTCGATCAGGCCGCCAAAATCTGAAAGAAGCTCAGCAAAAGGCGTGATGAAACCATGTGGCAAGGTGATGCGCATGGCATTAAGGAGCAGGCGGCTGGCCTTGTCTGAATGTCCCAGACAGTGGCAGGAAAGCGCGCAAATCAACTGCAGGTAAATCTCCGGAAAGCTGATCCCCGTCCCCCGCAGGCCGAAGGCAAGGGCTGATTGGGCAACGGCCTGGGCCGCAGCGTACTGGCCGATGTAGAGTAAATATTTGGCGCGCATATAGAGCAAAAAAGAGGGGTTCATCTGGATCGGAAAGGCATGGAAGTCGCCATCCCGCAACCAGTCCGGGATCAGGCTGGGGGCCGCGACGGCGACGGCCAGGCTGGTCAGCACCAATTCCGCGAACAGAGCCAGATCACTTCCCCTGTGGAATTCCATGTAGTATTTCAGCTTGGCTTCCAACTCCCTGTAAGCGGCGTAGTCGCCTAAACTGACAAGAGCTGCCACGCCAACCAGGGAAGCCCGCAATCGGGCAACCGGATTTCCTGCGGTTGCCTGATAAGAACGGAAAGCCATGGCGAAATCTCCCCGCAGATAGGCGATTTCTGCCTTGTATTGCAGGGCGGCCCTTTCGTCTTTTACCAGGTCGAGAATGGAATCGGGATGATCCCCCGGCATAGGCAGTGAAGTCGCCTCAATCAGGCGGGCCAAATCAGAAGACAGCGCCTGCCTCGAAAGCTCTCTTTTCCTGCGGGGATCGGAAGGCTTTTCAGCGTTCGCCGGGATCATCCAGGCAACCCCGAATTTTCTGGCGCAGGGAACCCGGCCTTCAGCCAAAAGGCGTTGAACCTGTCTCAAGGAGACATCCCACTTTTCAGCCGCTTCTTCGCTTGAAATGTAGTTCATGTGCCTGTTTCCTTCACTTGAATAGGGAATTAATTCTAGTCGTTTCAGCGACTAATTGCAATGACCGCACCCCGTTTGCCGTCCAGAATTAGTTTCCCCGGAATTCACCCTAATGCCACGATTATGCGTTATCCTAAAAATCGTTCCGTTGGCATAGTTGGAAGGACAATCATCATGCAAGACAGAGTGAAATTACCGAAGAAAAAGCACAAACGGTGGCCCTGGGTTCTTCTGGTCCTGGTCACGGCCCTTGTTCTCATGATCGTGGTTATCCGGGGAAGGTCTGAACCTGCCGGTTCTAATCTGCGCCAGGCAAAACTCGAAATGGGAAGCCTGACGGTGACCGTTATCGGAACGGGGCATCTTGACTACCATGAATCGTCCGACCTGGAAGTCCCTGCCGGCCTCCTGGTTGACCGGGTTTACCCTGAAGCCGGTGACCGGGTAGCCCAAGGCGATCCTCTGGCTTCCTTCGATCCCCTGTCCATCCAGCTCGCCATCGATACGGTTCTGGCGGAAATTGACACACTTGACCTGGCCATCGCCCGGACCCCCTCGACGGCTGATTCCAAGGTCATCCGTTCACTCCAGGCCGGCAGGGTTAAAGCGATTTACATTGAAAAGGGTGACCAGGCGGCCCAGGTTTATAAAAGCCATGGCGCGGTCATCCTGCTGTCACTGGACGACCGGATGGCGGTGTCATTTGGTAGTACGGCGGAACTGACCCAAGGTGACAAGGTCCGGGTCCTTACGTCCGGCGGCGTCACCAGGGAGGGAAGGGTTGACAAGCGGGAGGGGAATCTTTACCTTGTCACCCTGACCGATAACGGGCCGGAGCCGGGTGAGGCAGTTACCTTGCAAGACAAAGAAGGGACAGAGATCGGAACAGGTAATCTTTACGTCCACCGGCCACTTGAAGTGGTCGCGACAGAGGGAATCATCAAGGACATTCACGTTTCGGAGAATCAGAAAATTACAGCCGGCAAGGCGCTCTTTACTTTGGAGGATCTGCCTGCCGGTTCGGATTACGACAAACTGTTCGCTGACCGGAAAGAGCGGAGGGAAAAACTTGATGATTTGCTGGAGTTGCAAAAGACAGGAGAGCTTCGGGCACCTTTTGATCTGTATATCCTCGCATCCAGCTTAAAAGAGGGAGAAAAGACCGGGGCGGCGGCGGACATGGAGGGCCTGCCGCAGACCGGAGCCCTGACCTATCCCGCCTTTACCGTGGCGCCGCTTGGCCGGTTTGCCCTCACTATCAACATTGATGAGCTCGATATCCTCTCAGTCAGGGAAGGTCAGCAGGCGGCCATTACCTTTGACGCCATTGAGAATCAGGTATTTTCGGGAACCATTGACCACGTCGCGTCCACTGCGATTGAATCAGGCGGTATCGCCAAATATCGGGCCCGGATCCTGCTCGACTCCCAAGAGCAGATGCGCGTCGGCATGAGTGTGACCGCCGCTATCACGGTTGATGAAAAGAAGGATATCCTGCTTTTACCGGTCGCAGCTCTCCAGGAAAGCGGCGGGCGTGTTTTTGTCTACACGGAAAAAGATGAGAAGAACCTGGAGCTTTCGGGCGAAACCGAAGTCGAAACAGGTCTGTCCGACGGAGACAAGGTTGAGGTAATCCAAGGGCTCGCAGAGGGCGTCACTGGCTTTTACAAGGTGACAACGGCAGACAGCCTGTTTCCCTTCAGCCCTCCGAATCACCGGATGGGAGGAAACGGCCCTGACCCGGAAGGGACAGCCAATGAATAAAGCCATGATCGAGCTTCACGACGTGTCCAAGATCTACCAGGTCGGCGGCCAGGAGGTCCGCGCGCTTGACCGTGCCTGCCTGTCGGTCCGGGAGGGGGAGTTTGTCAGCATTGTCGGTCCTTCGGGTAGCGGAAAGACCACCATGATGAATATCATTGGATGCCTGGATGTTGCCGACAGCGGTGACTACATCCTGGACGGCCTGTCCATTGATCGCTATTCCGACCGGGAGCTGGCCAGGATCCGCAATCATAAGATCGGTTTTGTTTTCCAGGGCTTCAACCTGCTTTCACGGCTGACTGCCGAAGCCAATGTGGAGCTGCCTTTGATCTACCAGCGCCTGGGCATGAGTGAGCGCAGGAAGCTGGTCGCCGAGGCCCTGCACCGTGTCGATCTTTATGACAGGCGAAAACACAAACCGCAGGAACTGTCCGGGGGTCAGCAGCAGCGGGTCGCCATCGCCCGTGCCCTGGTCACCAAACCCTCTCTTTTGCTGGCCGATGAGCCGACGGGCAACCTGGATTCAAAAACAGGGGCGGAGATTATCGAGCTTTTCCATGAACTTCACCGGTCCGGCAATACTATTTTGTTGATTACCCACAATCCCGATATCGCGAAAACAGCCAATCGCATGGTTCAGATTTTTGACGGCAAAGTTTACGAGGAAGTGGTTTCATGATCATCCAGTCACTCCGCATGGCCTTCGAGTCGATTACAGCCAACAAGATCCGTTCTTTTCTTACCATGCTGGGCATAATCATCGGTGTCATTGCCTTGGTTGTGTTGGTCTCCCTGGTCAGCAGCGCCTCCGATTCGGTCACGGCACAGGTGTCGACGCTGGGCACTGACTTGCTGACGGCTATGGTGCTCGATGATAAGGGTTATCCCCTGCGACTTTCCGAGCTGGATCAATTGGCCACCAACCCAACCATCGGTCAAGTCGCGCCTTTGACGCAAACTGTTGTGACAGCTAAACACGGTTACACCGAAGAGGCGGCGACACTATACGGTACCTTACCCGCTTACGGCGAGATCTATCACTGGCAGATGCAGCGCGGCAGGTTTTTGAAAACAACCGATATCGATAACAGTTCCTATGTAGCTGTGCTCAGCCTGGAAGCGGCGGAAAAGTTTTTTGGCCAGTCCGACCCGGTCAATGAAACGATTTTCCTCAATGGCAGGGGCTTTAAAGTGGTTGGTGTCCTGGAAGAGGACACTTCTCTGATGAGCGTTATGACGACCTCAGTCAAGATTTACACACCCTACACCGTTCTGGTCCGTACGTCCGGGATGCGCGGCATCTCAAATTTTATCGTCACTCCGGCCAATCCCAAAAGCATGGACGAAGCAGAGGAAGCACTGAACGCTTTCCTGATGAGGCGTTTTAAAGAGGATGAAAACGCCTTCTTTGTCTTCAATCAGTCCAACCTGATGAGTGTGGTGGGGACGGTGACCGACATGATGTCCTATCTGCTGGGCGGCATTGCCGCCATTTCCCTCCTGGTTGGCGGCATCGGCATCATGAATATCATGCTTGTCTCAGTCACTGAGCGAACCAAGGAGATCGGCATCCGAAAGGCCATCGGAGCTTCCAAAGGGAGCATTCTACTCCAGTTTCTAATCGAAGCCCTGGTGGTCAGCCTCATGGGCTGCACCATTGGCATTGCCCTGTCCTTCGGCCTGCTTCAGGCCGCGACCCTGGTTGCGGGCGGACTCATTTCCTTTTACCTTTCATTTCGAATTGTTTTGATCGCCATAGGCTTCGCGGTCGCCATCGGCGTCCTCTTCGGGATTTATCCGGCCTACAAGGCGGCCGATAAACATCCAATTGAAGCGCTCAGATACGAAGGCTAGCCGGAAGAATTGACAAGCATCTTTGGGATATTATTCAAGTTTTTGTTATGATAGTAACCTGACAACTCTGTTTGGCAGTCACCCGGCAGATTAAAACTTCAGGCAAGCATCTTATATAATCGTCCGGTATTTTAAGATCCGGCAAGACCATCCACCCCATAACTGTCACACGATAAAAGTGACGAATGATTTTGAAAAGGAGGGAGCCGTATGAAAGTTACTGTCATCGGCGCAGGCAATTCCGGCCTGGCCATGGCTGCGCACATCAGCCAGGGCGGCCACCAGGTCACGCTATGGAACAGGACGAGGTCGTCTATCACCAAACTGATCGATCAACCGGTCATCCACTGCGATGGCGCCATCGGCGGGCACATCCCCTTCCACCGGGCAACGGCGGATATTCAGATCGCACTGGAGAATCCCGACCTTGTCCTGATTACGACACCCGCCTATGCGCACAAAGATCTGGCGGAATTGATCGCCAAAAACATCAAAAAAGAAACACTGATTCTTCTCAATCCGGGAAGGACTTTCGGCGCCCTGGAGTTCCGGATGATCTACGAGCGATACAACCAGAAGTATGCGCAGGTGATTGCCGAAGCGCAGACCATTATCTATACATGCCGGCGAACAGGAGCGGATACGGTACATGTCGTTGCCTTGAAGTCCGGCGTTCTGCTGTCAACCTTCAATGCTTCCGAAAACCCGGGCATTATTGCAAGACTTCCCGATTGCATCAGAGGTTTTTTTATACCCGCCGGCTCCATGATCGAAACATCCATCGGCAACGTGGGCATGATCCTTCATTGCGCACCCTTGCTTTTAAATGCCGGCTGGACGGAAAATGAAACCAATATTTATAAATATTATTACGATGGAATCACGCCCACCATCAGCGCACTCCTGGAAAAACTTGATCATGAGCGCATCAGTGTTTCGCGAATCCTCAATCATCCGGTAGAAACGACCAGGGAATGGTTGAAGCGAACCTATCAAATTGGCGGAGATACCCTCTACGAATGTTTGCAGAACAACGAGGCCTACAAGAAGATAGACGCTCCTAAGACTATGCAACAC
>JAAZGN010000023.1 GCA_012511185.1 Clostridiaceae bacterium | reverse complement strand
TTTTTGAGCGGATGGCAAAGGACAGGTCACTGCCATCCGGCAGGTAGGCCATGCCGGCCAGAGGCGACGAGTCATCATAGGCTTTGATCAGTTTCTTGCGCCTTTGCTTGGTTTCATAGTGGAAGGCATCGATCCGCACCCCCTTGCCGTTCTTAAAAAACAGCAAAAACTCGCCCCTGAAAGGCTCGGTTGCCGAATGGATGAAGACGACGCGTTCACCCGGGTCAAGGTCAAGGAGGTTGGGGGTATATTCGCCCAGGAGCGACGGGCGGTGGTCTTCGATCTCCCAAGCCATCATCTTGTAGACCTGGGCATGGTCGGTAAAGAATAGAAGCTCGGCGTGGTTGCTCGAGTCGAGTTCCTGAATAAGCCGGTCACCCTCCTTGACCTTGATCTCGAAATTCCCCCTTAGTGAGGTGGCTGGCAATTTTTTGAAGTAGCCTTCCTCAGTCAGGAAAATACGGGTATTGTAAGAAGGAATCAACTCCTCTTCTTCCGGAATCTCGATTTCCTCAGGTGCGATCAGCCGCGTTTTCCGTTCCTGGCCATAGCGTTTGGCTACATCCTTGAGCTGTCGTACAATCTTCTCGCGTACCCGGGCCCCGCTTTTGACCAGGCGGTCCAGCTCGTTGATTTCATTTTCCAGAGCTTCAACGTCTTTAACGCGCTTGAGGATGTATTCGCGGTTCAAGTGACGCAGCCTGATCTCCGCAACATAATCCGCCTGCTTCTCATCGATGGAAAAGGCCGCCATCAGGCGTGGGACGACTTCCTTTTCCGTCTCCGTCAGCCGGATCACCGCGATCGCCTTGTCGATGTCCAGGAGGATTTTTTCCAGGCCCCGCAGAAGGTGAAGAGCGCCGCGTTTCCTGGCGGCCTCGAAGGAGGCCTCGCGGCGGATACAAACGCTTCGCCACTCCACCCATTCCAGCAGAATCTCACGCACGCCCAGCAGGCGCGGTTTGTTTTCGATCAGGACATTGAAATTGCAGGAGAAGGGATTTTGCAAAGAAGTCGCCGCGAACAGCTGATGCAGGACGATATCGGGATCTGCTGACGGCTTGTAATCGACGGAGATGCAAAGGCCGTTCAGGTCCGTCTCATCGCGGACCGAGACAATGTCGCGCAGCTTGGCCTTCTTGATGCCATCAGCGATGTCATCGATGATGGTTTCGATTGTCGTTGTGTAGGGAATTTCGCGGAATTCGATCCGGTTCTCCTTGCGGTTGACATCGGCGGTTGACCTGAGCAGGAAGGATCCCCTGCCCGTCCTGTAGATTTCCCGCATCTCGTCGATGTCGTAGATCAGGTAGGCACCGGTCGAAAAGTCGGGCGCCGGAAGGGTTTCCATTAAATCAGCTTCCGGGTCGCGGATCAGGGCAATGGTCGTCTCACAGACCTCTTTCAAGTTGAAGGAACAGATATTGCTGGCCATGCCTACGGCAATCCCCTGATTGTTGTTGACCAGAATGGTTGGAAAGACAGCCGGCAGCAGGAGGGGTTCCTTGGTGGTACCCGAGTAATTGTCAACAAAATCGACCGCGTCTTTTTCAAGGCCCGTCAGAATGGCCTCACAGGATGGATCGAGCCTGACCTCCGTGTAGCGTGAGGCGGCGTACTGCATATCCCGCGACGACACGCTGCCAAAATTCCCCTTGGAGTCAATCCAGGGGTGAAGCAGGGAGCCGTTACCCCGTGTCAGCCGCACCAGGGTTTCGTAAATCGCCTGGTCACCGTGGGGATTCAGCTTCATGGTCTGGCCGACCACATCGGCCGATTTCGCCCGCGCCCCACCGAGCAGGTTCATTTTGTACATGGTGTAGAGCAGTTTACGGTGCGCCGGCTTGAAGCCGTCAATCTCCGGAATGGCCCGTGACACGATGACGCTCATGGCGTAGGGCATGTAATTCTCAAATAATGTGTCGGATATTTTCTTTTCGATTGCCTTTGCCATCCGGCTTCCTCTTCTCCCTCTTCTTGCAATTCATTTGATGAGCGGCCGGATGATCAACCGACATCGAGCATCTCCATGTACAGATGACCGTTTTCCTCAATATGCCGGCGCCGGCCCGGGATGTCATCACCCAGCAGGAGATCAAAGGTGTCGCGCATGGTCTCCTCTTTTTCGGGCAGAACCGCAATCAGCCGGCGCGTATCAGGGTTCATGGTCGTATTCCACATCATGCCCGGATCATTTTCCCCCAGCCCCTTTGAACGCTGGATATGGATGGCGCCATCATCAATGGTTGCCAGGATCTCGTTTTTCTCCTGATCGGAGTAGGCGAAGTAAGTACTCTCCAAACGCTTGGTCCGGTGGCTGATCTCGTAAAGGGGCGACTCAGCAATGTAGATCCTGTTCTGTCGGATCAATTCAGGCGTCAGGCGGTAAAACATGGCCAAAATCAAAGTCCGGATCTGGAAGCCGTCCACATCGGCGTCAGTACAGATGATCACCTTGTTCCAGCGCAACCGGCTCAGATCAAAGGGCGGGATATCCTTGCTGTATTTCTTGGAGATATCGACTCCGCAACCCAGAATCTTGATCAGATCCATGATAATGTCGTTTTTGAAGATGGCGTTGTAATCAGCTTTCAGACAGTTGAGGATCTTGCCCCTCACCGGGATCACGGCCTGGAACTCGGCGTCCCGCGCCATTTTGACCGAACCGAGCGCGGAATTGCCCTCCACGATATAGAGCTCGCGGCGCATGACGTCCGGCGTCCGGCAGTCAACAAACATCTTGACCCGGTTGGATACGTCGATCTGTTGCATAAGGTCGCGCTTGACGGCCAGCCGTGTCTTTTCCGCCTTTTCCCTGCTCCTGCGGTTGAGCATCACCTGGTCGGCTGCCCTCAAGGCCTCTTCCCGGCGCTCGATAAACCAGATATCAAGCTTTGACCGGATCAGATCGGTCATGAAACGCTGGATGAAGCGGTTGTTGATGGAGCGCTTAGTCTGGTTCTCGTAACTTGTCACCGTCGAAAAAGAGCTGGTCAGCAAGAGGAGGCTCTCCTCGATGTCACCGAAGCTGATCTTTGACTCGCCGGCCTTGTACTTGCCCTCGCCTTTGAGGAAGTTGTCGAAGGCGGAAACAAAGGCTGACCGGACCGCGCGGTCGGGTGAGCCTCCGTATTCGAGCCAGGAGGAATTATGGTAGTAACGGATTTCCCGCACATGGTTGTTGAAGGCAAAGGCAACGTCGCATTTGACCGTGTAGTCCTGTCTGTCCTCCCGGTCCCGGCCGCTGCCCTCGCCGGAAAAGAATACGGGCTCCATCGTCCCGTTGACGTTCATCTCCCTGACGAGTCCCCGGATTCCATCAGGGTACTCGTACAGCGTTTTCGTTTTCTCGAGTTCATCAATAAACTCAAAGGTAACGCCCTTGTTGATGACTGCCTGCTGCTTGAGCGTTGAATGGAAATACTCGGTGGGGATGGCAATCTCAGTGAAGATTTCGTCGTCAGGCATCCAACGCTGGACCGTACCTGTCATACTTGTTTTGACAGCTGTCTTTTGCAGGCCGCCTATGTTTTGGCCTTCCTCAAAATGAAGCTCATAGAGAAAACCGTCCCGTGTGACCGCGACGTCAAACCATTTGGAGGCGTACTGGGTCGCGCAGGCGCCAAGCCCGTTGAGGCCCAGACTGTACTCATAGTTTTCCCCCAGATTGGTCTTGTACTTTCCGCCCGCGTAAAGCTCGCAGTAAACGAGTTCCCAATTGTAACGGTTTTCGACCGGATTGTAGTCGAGCGGAATCCCTCTGCCGCGGTCTGTCACCTCGATTGAATGATCGGGGAAGCGCTTGACCGTGATAACCCGGCCGTGCCCTTCACGCGCCTCGTCAATGGAGTTGGAAAGAATT
>JAAZGN010000188.1 GCA_012511185.1 Clostridiaceae bacterium | reverse complement strand
TGCTGCATCAATCATTCGGGCTGGACCCGTCAAACAAGGAGATAGACAATGGCCAGATGTGAAATTTGTGACAAACACATGTTTTTTGGCAGAAAAATCAAGATTACGCGTTCGCAGATTTCGGGCCGCGGTCTGCATCGTCAGCGCGCCAATGTGAAAAAAGTACATGTGGTGGTTGATGGGGTTCCCAGAAGAATGAATGTCTGCACCCGCTGCCTGAGAAGCGGTGCCGTCGAGCGCGCCTGAGCCTGCTTCAATTTAAACAAAATAGAGGCTGACCCTCTGGACAGCAGGCAGGTGGGGGGGCAGCCTTTTTTGTGCCCGCTTTTTTTCCTTATCCCGGACTAGTCCGAATCACCTTCCTTATTAAAAATCAGAGGTAAATTCATTCAGGGACCGGTGTCTTCTTGTAATACTCCAAAAGAGGTACCAGGATTATGGCTGCCAGACCCGCCGTGAATCCGCCGTTGTAAAGGTTAAAGCCCCCGTGCAGGACGGGCATGTAACTGACCAGCCCCGCGTGCAGGGCACCGGCCGCCAGCCCCCACAGCCAGCCCCCCCGACCGCTGATGGGTGAGAGGCAGGTGGCAAAACAGACGCCAACGACGATGGCCTGGGTTCCCAGAGTCCACATAGCAAAGATCGAAACCAGGCCATAACCGGCCATGATGGGGAGGACGTTCAGGAGGTGACTGCCGGTGGCCGACAAGCAGGCCAGGCAGAGGATGGAGGTCACCGTCGGGCCGGTAAAGGGCGCTTTGACCAAAACCATATAGAGGAGGGCCATGAGGCCCAGAAACCCGAAATTAATAAAAACCCTGGCCGCCCCCTCCTGGGCCAGAAAGTCGCATTTGTAACCGCTTTGCCTGAGAAGATTCCCGTACCCCTTAAAAGATCTGCCATTCAAAAGAATTCCTGCCAGCAGGGTTGCGGTAAACAAGGCTGCAAGGGCCAGCGGAAAGAAAAGGGGATAGCCCGTGGACAGGATACTGTTCAGTTGATAGTCGGACACCACTCCTAAAGGTGCCAGGACCAGGGTCTTGTAGAGGGCGAAAAGGGCCAGGCCTAAAAGGCCGGCAGTCAGGCCTGCATTGAAGAGACTATGCCCCTTATGCATACCCGCCGTGTGAGCGGCAAAGAGGGGGAAGATAACGCCGATCAGCAGGCCGAGCAAGAGAGCCAGGGGGATGCCGATCAGGAGGGAATAGTCGTAGTAGCGGGGAAAGAGAGCTTCGCTGACCAGAGGAGCCAGGGAACAGGCGAAAAGCGATAGGTTGACGTAATTGCGAAAGAGTCGCCTTTTAATCTTCGAGAAAATCCAGGTACCCAGAATCAGGGGCAATACATTCAGGCAGTTCATTCCGAAAAAGGCGTAACCAAGGGTGAGAAAAAAAGCCGAAAAGGACGCGCCGGTTGCTGTATCCCCTGAAAACTTCATAAGCGCCCAAGACAAGAGCCCAAGAAGACCGGCGTTGAGCAGGGCACCGTTGAGTCCGCCCAGGGCGCAGGCGTCGGTTGTGAGCACCTGCGGGCTTGTGAGAATTCTCACAAAGCCGGGTATAAGCTGATCGAGAGGGCCTGCGAAAGGGGAAGCGAACAGGAAAAAGAGGGAAAAGACCAGGAAAAATAAATGGACGATCCTGGTGTCGGATTCCAGGAGAGCAACCCCCCGGGGCAGATGATCTTGTTTCTCCCGTTTATTTTTTCCAATCGGATCTGACATCTGTATGAACTGTCCCGCAAGGTATTCTCTCATTTTCCTGTCATTTTCCAGGCGCTGGACTCCCCCGGACCGCCCAGCAATCCTTCACGGATGGCGTTCGTCGGGCAGACCTCAACGCATTTGCCACAGTGGATGCATTTCAGTTGATCGATCACGGCCAGGTTATCCTCAATGACGATGGCATCGACGGGGCAAACGCGCACGCAGCGCCCGCAGGCGATGCAGCCGACCGTGCAAGCCTTTCTTACAACTTTAGGCGGCCAGTGATTGGAGCAGGTTACGTTGGTGGCCAGCTCATGCTTGGGGATCATGTGGATGATGTGCTTGGGGCAGGCATTGACGCATTTGCCACAGGCTGTGCAGTTTTCATGGTTGACATGGGCGATGCCGTTTTCCAGGTAGAGTGCGTTGAATTCGCAAACGGCGACACAGTCCCCGAATCCAAGACAGCCAAAGGTACAGGAGTTGGGTCCCGAGAAAAGTCCCGCCGCTTCCGCGCAGTGACGGGGCCCGGTGTATTCATAACGCTTGTGCGTATTCTTGGTAGTTCCCTGGCAGAAGACATTGGCAACCATGGGGGTGACGGTGCCCGCCTCCACGCCCATGACCCCGGCAACAGCAGTGGCTGTGTCCTGGCCTCCTGCAGTGCAAAGCGTAGTCAAAGGCTCGGAGCCGTCCGCCAGGGCCGTCGCATAAGCGGCACAGCCGCTGTACCCGCATCCGCCGCAGTTAACGCCCGGCAGGACATCCTCTACTAGTTTTTGAAGAGGGTTGGTCTCCACGTGGAAGAAGCGGAAGACGAGCAGGATAACAATGCCCGCCAGAAATGAAACTCCCGCGCCGACAAGAGCCGGCAGGAGGATTGGGTTTGTCAAGAGTGATAAGATCATCAAATTCCTCCGATCATGCCGGCCTAACCGAACAGATTCTCAATCACGCCTTTGAATCCCATGAAGGAGACAGAGACGATTGCTGCTGCCATCAGGGTGGAGGGAAGGCCCTCCATAAAGGACGGAATATCGGCTTTTTCTATTTTCGCCCTGACGCCCGCGAACAGGAACATGGCCAGCATGTAACCGACGCCCGCGCCCAGCGAGGATGTCATGGCAGCCAGGAATCCGTAGGTTTCCTGGATATTGATCAGCATAACTCCAAGAATGGCACAGTTGGTCGTGATGAGGGGCAGGTAGATTCCCATGGCCCGGTAAAGGGGCGGGAAGGCCTTTCGGATAACGGCTTCCAGAACCTGGACGACTGCGGCGATCACCAGGATAAAGACAACCGTCTGAAGATAGCCCAGGCCCACCGGGGCGAGGAGATTCCAGTAGATGGGGTAGGTGACCGCTGTCGCGACCAGCATGACGAAAATCACCGCGAC
>JAAZGN010000187.1 GCA_012511185.1 Clostridiaceae bacterium | reverse complement strand
GAACCTGCTCCGTGTAGACGACCTGCTCGCTGAATTGGTAGACCAGTCGGTCCTGCTCGAGAAGCAGGCCGAAGACGCCCGTTCCCACATTGGCCTGGCCTCCCAATTCCGGCAGCTTGATACGGCGCTTATTTTGAAGCAGATCGAGTCCCTGGAAATACAGAAGGCGAAACGGGAAGATGAAGCCTCCCTGATCGAATCGGACCTGGAAGATGCGCGAATTGCCCAGCGGGATGAACGGACCGTCCATGAAAACTCCATACAGATGATCGATCAGCTTGATCGAAGGATTGAGCAGGAGCAGACCCGCTTTAACGCCTTGTCGGTAAAAGAGACGGAGCACATCGGACTCGATGCGCTTTACAATGAAAAATACGCCAGTTCCAAACAAGGTGCGGAATCGCTTCTGGAGGAAAAGAACCGGCTGATCATGCAGGTCATGTCAGCCGAACAGGATCTGGCCGGCCGGGCGTCCAGGCGTGAGGAACTGTTGCAGCGCCGGGAATCTTTTGAAAAAGAACTGGCGGAGCAAAAAAACCTTCTTCTGTCCTTGAAACGGATCATTGATACTTACAGCAATGATTTGACCGACCTGACCGGGATGCGTGAGGCCGGCATGAGCAAGCTGGCTGGAATCCGCGCATCGTTGCAAGAAAAGCTTGGAGAAAAACAGTCGCTGGAAGCGCGATACGAGCGCTTGAAGACTGACAAAACAGCCTTGTCGGACGAAATCGACACCGGTGCAGGCAACCTTGAAATACTTGGCAGCAAACGTACTTCCTGTGAGCGTCAGATTGCGGATCTGGAAGAAAAGGCGGCTGAGGCCAAAAAGAAGACACAACAGAGCCACCATAAGGCGGATACAATCGAGGAGGCCACGGAAAAGCTCAGCCGGGAGATAGGGCAGTTGACTTACGAGGCCGATACCCTCGAACGGCTTGAGCTGGATTATGAGGGTTATTCGCAACCGGTTCGACAAATCATGCTAGAAGAAGGGAAGGCCGGCCGTGGAGTTTTACACGGCCCCCTTGGCTCCCTGCTAACCGTACCCGATCCTCTCCGCCAGGACATTGAAGTGGCGCTCGGCGCTTCCGCCCACCATCTGGTATGCGACACACAGGAGACGGCCGAGTATTGGATCGATTGGTTGCGCCGGACTCAAAAGGGCCGCGCCACCTTTTTGCCTGTCCGCTCACTGTCAGCCGGCACCGTCGATCAACAAAGCTTGGGCGCAGCTTCACAAAGCCCGGGCTGGATTGGTCTTGCAAGTGAGATAGTCACCTGCGACGAGGTAGTCCTGCCCGCGGTCCGCTACACCCTGGGAAGAACCCTGCTGGTGGAAACACTTGAGGACGCGGCACGGCTCAGTCGGGAAACGAAGCGGAGGTATTCGATTGTTACACGCGCCGGTGACATCGTGCACCGGGGCGGTTCGATGACGGGTGGTTACCGTACGGCGCGATCGACGGGCGTGCTCGGCCGCCCCGGACGTATCCAGGCCGCAAGGGACGAGGCATCGGCCAAAGCGGAAAGGCTTGCAAGTGTCAAGGCCAGACTCGAGGCTGCCAAAGAAGAACTTCGTCAGTCGGCCACACTGGAAGAAGGTATTCTGGAAGATTTAGCTCATACCCGACGCGATTTTGTCAGGCTCAAGACCGAGGAAGAGGCAGGCAGGGCTGCGCTCCAGAGAGTCCGTGACGACCAGGCGAAGGTGGAGCGTGAAGAAGCTCTGGTTTCAGGAAGGCTCGCCGAACTGGATGATTCGTTGAACCGGGGACAGCAGGAGATCGACGGAGCGGAGAAGGAACAGCTGGAACTGGAGACAAAGATGGGCAGGCTGCGGTCAGACCATGAGGCGGAGCTGACAAAATACCATGCCTGTCGGGACGGTTTGACTAAACTTGATCTAACCGTCACCTCAATCACTGACTCCTTGAGCGAATTCGATGCGGCGTCTGCGAACACAGATCAGGAAATCGAATCAGCCCGGATGCGGCGCTCTTCCGTCGAACGTGAATGGGAAAGCCAGACTCAAAGGATGGAACAGGCCAGGATCGATATCCATGAGAATAAGAAGGCTCTGGAAGAAGTCGCTTTACAGATCAAGGAGAGCCGTGTTGCTTTGGAGGAGTTGTTGGCCAACCGGGAAGAAGAGTTCTCCAATCAGCGCATCATCATGGGATCGATGAACAATGCCAGTGATCTTGTCGCTTCACTTCAAACCGTTTTGGAGCGGCGCAAGGCAGAAATACAACGGACGGAACAACAGATCGACGACCAGCTGAACAGGCTTTGGAAAACACACGGGCTGACACGGGCTGAAGCGCAGGGGGAGGCCGACATCCCCTCGGTCGCCAAGGCAACGGCTCAACGCGCTGAGTTGAAGCGCAGGATTGATGAACTCGGTCCCATTAACCACAATGCCATCCGCGATTATGAATCACTGAAGGCCAGAATCGATTTCACAACTTCACAGCGTCAGGACATTGAAAGGGCCCAGGCTGAACTCGAGAGCGTTGTGCACCAGCTCGACCAGTCCATGCGCGAACAGTTCAGCGAAACTATCCATGCCGTCAATCAGAACTTCAACCAGGTTTTCTCCGAATTGTTCTCGGGTGGGCAGGCAGAGATCGTCCTCGAGGGTGAGGAGGATGTCCTGCGCGCCGACATCGGTATCCGGGCCCAGCCGCCGGGCAAAAAGCAGCAAAAACTTTCCCTGCTGTCGGGCGGGGAGCGGTGTCTGACTGCGATCGCTCTTCTTTTCGCCATCTTGAAGCTGAAACCTGCTCCCTTTTGCGTATTCGACGAAGTGGAATCTGCCCTGGATGACGCCAATGTCAAGCGCTTTACCGATTATGTCAGGCGTTACGCCTGGTCCATGCAGTTTATCCTGGTGACACACCGCAAAGGCACCATGGAGGCAGCCGACAGGCTCTACGGCGTGACCATGCAGGAGCGCGGAATCTCCCGTGTTCTGTCCATGCTGCTCTCCTCCGCGCTGCCTTACGGTGACTGAATTGAGTCGAGGTGTTCCATTGACTTTGTTCGAAACCTTTAAAAAAGGTCTGGTGAAAACGCGCGACTTCATTACGGCTGGCATCTACAAGATGGCTGCGGGACTCGGTGTTTTCGACGACGACATGCTCGACGAACTTGAGATGATGCTGATACAGGCCGACTGTGGGCTTATGGCATCAAAGGAAGCAATCGAAGCCATCCGTGAGCATATCCGGCTGACGGGAGACGCATCGCGGGCAAGTGTGCTTACCTCTCTGAATCGGTCACTGTCCGCAATGATCACGGAAAAACGCTTGACTGCCAATGAAGGCATGCTGACCATTTACCTGATGGTGGGCGTAAACGGTACAGGCAAGACAACAACAGCTGCCAAACTGGCACAAAGGGCCAAGAGTCGTGGCTTGCTCGTTATGATGGCCGCCGCAGACACCTTCAGGGCCGCCGCGATCGAGCAGTTGAAAGTGTGGGGCGAGCGGACCCAGACAGCAGTTATTGCACACCAGACCGGAGCCGATCCGGCTGCCGTTGTCTTTGATGCGATTCAGGCCGCCCATGCAAGAAAAACGGAACTGCTCATTATTGATACGGCCGGCCGCCTGCACACGAAAAAGAATCTTATGGATGAACTCGGCAAGATAAGGCGCGTCATCGACCGCGAGGCACCGGAAGCTCTCCTTGAAACCATTTTGGTCATCGACGCGACAACAGGCCAGAATGCCATCATCCAAGCTCGTGCCTTTCACGAGGCGACCCAAGTTTCCGCCCTGGCCATCACCAAGCTGGACGGCAGTGCCAAGGGCGGTGTCGCCATCGCTGTTGCCAGGGAAACCGGCCTGCCCCTCTGCCTTGCCGGCCTGGGGGAAGGAGCCGATGACCTGCAGGATTTTGATTGTATGCTCTTTTTGGAGGCCTTGTTGCCTCCGGCCTGAACATGCTGTCAATCTTTTTACTTGACAGCATGGCCATCCGTGTCTATACTGACTCCATGCAAAAGCAAGAAAACCAATTGCGGGAACCCTGGCACACCGATGTCTGTCTTTGGCTCGACTATTACGGTGATCTTCTCAGTTTGCGACAGCGTGAGGTATTGACTCTCTATTTTGATGAGGACTGGTCGCTTTCCGAAATAGCGGAACATACCGGTTTGTCGCGGCAGGGGATCCATGATCAGATCCGAAGGGGTGTGGCAAGGCTCAGCGCTCTGGAGCGCTCACTTGAACTCGCGCAACGCGACCGGCTCATGGGGGAACTGATTAAAACTGCTTCGCGCCAGCACCAGTCAGGTGATGACCAGGGGTTGCGCCAATCACTTTCTGCCATGACGAAGTTGCTCGGTCAGGCGGTAGACGGGCGGGGAGAGCATGATGGCACTCTTTGAGAATCTCAGTTCACGGCTGACCCGGATCACGGACGCCATGCGTGGCAAAAGCCGTGTGACGGAAAAAGACATCAAGGACATGATGCGTGAAATACGGCTGGCCCTGCTTGAAGCCGATGTCAACTACCAGGTCGTCAAAGATCTATCGGAGGAAATTGGAGAAAAAGCACGTGGCGCTGAAATCCTGCAGAGCCTGACTCCAGGTCAGCAGGTCGTAAAGATTGTACACGAGGTCCTGACAGGCATCCTGGGGGAGGAAGAAAGACTGGCTGTTTCCCCCACTGGCTTTACCACCATCATGCTCTACGGTTTGCAGGGGACAGTAAAGACAACAACTGCGGCCAAGCTGGCGCTTCATCTGAAAGATAAGGGTAAGAAACCTATGCTGGTATCGGTCGATGTTCATCGGCCGGCCGCCCGGGAACAACTGAAAATATTGGCCGAACAGATCGGCGTTGACTCCTACATCAACCAAGAGGAAACGAGCGCGGTTGCCCTAGCCAGACAGGGGCGCGAACGGGCCCGCTACATGATGTGCGACACCTTGATTATTGACACGGCAGGGCGTATGACGGTCGATGAGGAACTGATGGAGGAACTCAAATCCATCCAGGCGGAAGTCGAGCCGGACGAGCGCCTGTTGGTCGTTGATGCCATGATCGGCCAGGAGGCGGTCCACATCGCTGAAGCTTTTGACAGCCAAGTCGGCCTTGATGGTTTCATAATGACCAAACTGGACGGCGACGCGCGGGGGGGTGCCGCCTTGTCGATCAGGCGGATGACCGGTAAACCCATTAAAATGATCGGAACAGGCGAAAGACCTGGCGATCTTGAGCTATTCCGTCCTGACCGTCTGGCCTCGCGGATTCTTGGCATGGGTGATGTTCTGTCCCTGATCGAGAAGGCCTCCGATGCCTTTGACGAGGAGCAGGCAGGCAGGACCATGGAACGTCTCAAGGCCAACACCTTCACCATGCAGGATATGCTGGAGCAACTCGAACAGATCCAGGGCATGGGCTCCATGAAGGAGATGCTGGCCATGATACCGGGAGCCGGCAGAAAACTTGGTGACATGAATCTTGATGATAGCGACCTGTTCAGAACCAGGGCCATAATCCAATCCATGACCGTGCGTGAACGGGAAAACCCCCGTATTCTTGACGCCTCGCGCAGGCGGCGTATCGCCAGGGGCAGCGGCCTGGAAGTCCAGGACGTCAACCGGGTGGTCCGCCATTACGATGACATGATAAAAATGATGAAACAGTTCGGTATGCTGGGGCAGGGCGGCAAACGCCGACGCGGCAAGATGCCGTTCGGAGGCCTCGGCTTCTAACAGCTTATGGCGGGCCAGGACCCGGCAAAGATAAACAAACCTTTTGGAGGTACTTATGGCAGTAAAAATCCGCCTCAAACGAGTAGGCAAGAAAAAGCAGCCCTACTACCGGGTCGTCGTCGCCGATGCGCGCTTCCCCCGCGACGGCCGCTTCATCGAAGAGATCGGAACCTACGATCCCCACACCGATCCGTCAACATTCAAGGTCGACGGTGACAAGGTCAAGGCCTGGATCGCAAAGGGCGCCCAGCCGACCGATACGGTTAAAAAACTTCTCAAGTACAACGGAATTTTGGAGTAAAGAATGAAAGAACTGCTTAAAGCGGTCATCGAGCCGCTCGTCCGTTATCCGGATCAACTCCTAATCGTCGAGAAAGTCCGAGGACGCGAGATTGTTCTTACCGTGAGCGCTCATCCTGATGACATTGGCAGGGTGATCGGACGCGGAGGCCGTCGAGCCCACGCCGTTCGAACCATTATGAAAGCCAAGGGTGCCATGGACAACAAACGCGTTTCCGTCGACATTCTCTCATGAAACGTCCTTATTTGCTGATTGGCGCCTGTCAGCGCGCACACGGCATCAAGGGGGAAATACTGGTCAAAAGCCTGACTGAAGACAATGAACGTTTCTTTCAAGGCCTGGTCTGCTATGCCATGGACAGCGCCGGGGAAGGACCGGTCGAAGGACTGACCTTGTCAGGCTGCCGCCCGCCACCCCAGGGCCTTCTTCTGACCTTTGATGGCATCTCCACGCGTGAGGCGGCCCGCCGCTTAACGGGAAAGACACTGGCAGTAAAAAGAGAAGACGCGCTGGCTTTGACCGACGAATTTGAGTTTTACTATGGTGACTTGCTGGGCGCGGAGCTAGTGGACCGCCAAAGAGGCCTGCTCGGCTCGGTGACCGATATTTTGAACGCGGGGAGTGGGATTATTCTACTGGTTTCACAAGCAGGTGAACCGGATATCCTCATCCCCTTCCTGCGCTCCATTATTACTGCCATTGATCCGGAATGCACCACCATACAAGTTGACCTTCCGCAAGGACTTTTTGAACTTTACCGGCAGTCGCAAGAAAATCATACTGAGGACGATTGATGTCAATCAAGTTTTCTGTCCTATCGCTTTTTCCCGGCCAGGTGCTGGAGGCGCTTCGCTTCAGCATGACCTGGCGGGCCATGGAAAAGGGCTTGATCGATTTGGAGGGCATTGATATCAGGGACTTCGCAATCAACGAATACGGCCAGGTTGACGACGCGCCTTACGGCGGCGGGCGTGGAATGGTTATGATGTGTGAACCTGTATACCGGGCCTGGGAAAAATCCAAGGGAAAAAATAAAGATGTCAGGACAATCTTCCTGACACCCGCTGGCCGGGTATTTGACCAAGCCTTGGCCCATTCCCTGGCCAAAGAACCGCATGTCATCTTCATCTGCGGTCATTACGAAGGCATCGACCGCCGCGTCATTGACGAGATAGAGGCCGAAGAGGTATCAATCGGTGACTTCATACTGACAGGAGGGGAATTGGCCGCCGCTGTCATGATCGACGCGATCAGCCGCCTGATACCCGGTGTCCTGCCTGACCAGGAGGCCTGGGAACTCGAATCCTTTTCAGACGGGCTCCTGGAATGGCCCCAATACACACGCCCCTCCCTGTGGAGGGGACACGAGGTGCCACCGATACTTCTTTCGGGTCATAAGGCCAGGATTGCACGTGAAAGGCAACTGATGCAAGTCCTCGAAACCCTGAAGAAAAAACCTTGGCTACTATTGGATCGAAGGCTTGATCCCTCTATCTGGGAACTTCTTGCCGAAGCCATGCAGAGAGAAGAAAAAGGGGATTAATCCTAAATATCATTGATGGCTTGAGTTCATATCAGGCTTTTTTTCATTCACGTAACCTTTTCAGAATACGGGCGTCTAATACTTGGGCGGACTTCGTCCGCGATCATTTATTTATTTGGAGTCAAAAATGAAAAAACTACTTGCAATCATCCTCTTGTTCACTTTAATATTCGCGTCAGCCTGTCAAACGGCAGGACCCGTGAAGGAGACAGAACCGACCCATGAAGAAATCGGTGACTTGAAAGAAGCGCTTTCGGAAATTGTCGAAAAAGCTGAAATGAAAGACCTGCTCGAGAGCGGCATGCTGGAAGAAATCAAAGCCGGGGAAGCCGGGTATCTGATCGGAGCCAGCCAGGTGGACGGTACTTATACAGAAGCTTACTCACTCCAACCCATGATCAATGTCCACCCCTTCGCCGTGGGGCTGTTCAGACTGGCTGAAGGGGAAGACCCGGTCTTGTTCGCCAGGGAGTTGAAAGAGAAAGCCGATCTTCGGAAATGGATTTGTGTTGAAGCCGATGCTGTTCATGTCGCGACCCGCGGCCAGCTTGTCCTTTTCGTCATGGGAAGCACGGATGAGGTAAGTGCCATTGCAAACGCGGCGCAGTTCACTGCAGTTGGCTAAGTGTCCGCCTCATGCTCTTTTCAAGCATCACCTTTCTTTACTACTTTCTTCCAGCCGTTCTGGCCGTCTATTTCGTGGTGCCATCGCGGCTGAAAAACGCGGTTCTGCTTGTGGCAAGTCTCTTGTTCTACACATGGGGGGAACCGCGGTTTTCGATCATCATGGTGACAACGGCTCTGGCTGGCTACCTGGCAGGCCAGGCAATCAACCACCTGAAGCGAAATTCCTTAAGGAAGCTGGCGCTGGCGGCCGGTGTGATCATCTGCCTGATTCCGCTCTTCTTGTTCAAATACGGCGATTTCGCCATCAATAATCTTAACCAGTTATTCCCGGCTGCCCTGACACCTCTCAAGCTGGCCTTGCCGATTGGAGTCAGTTTCTACACCTTTCAAATCCTCTCTTATGTAGTCGATGTCTATCGGGAGAACCTTAAGGCTGAGCGCAACCCTTTCTATTTCCTCATGTATGTCGCCTTTTTCCCCCAATTGATTGCGGGACCCATCGTCCGTTTTCAAACCATTTCTTCTGAAATTCGGGATAGAAAGGTAACAGCGGAGCTCTTCGCCTCGGGCATCACCCGCTTCATCTGCGGACTGGGCAAGAAAATACTGATCGCCAATACACTGGCTGAGTTTGCGCGCAACCTGTCAGCAGGCGGGACACCGAGCGTCCTGTCCCTGTGGATGGGGTCCCTGGCCTTCACCTTGCAAATCTATTTTGACTTTTCCGGCTATTCGGATATGGCAATCGGACTGGGGTCCATGTTTGGCTTTCACTTTTTGGAAAATTTCGATTACCCCTATCTCTCACGCAGCGTAACCGACTTTTGGCGCCGTTGGCATATGTCGCTTGGTTCCTGGTTTCGCGACTATGTCTACATACCCTTGGGCGGCAGCCGCGGATCCGCGGCCAAAACCTACAGAAATCTCCTGATTGTCTGGCTGCTGACAGGACTATGGCATGGCGCCTCATGGAATTTTGTCCTTTGGGGCCTTTTCTATTTTTGCCTTCTGGCCCTGGAGCGTGCCGGCCTGGGTAAGCTGCTGAAAAGATTGCCTGTAGCCCTGGCCGTTCTTTATACCTTCCTTCTTGTCCATCTGGGTTTTGTTATGTTTAATGCCGACAGCCTGGGCCAGGCGGTTATGAATTTAAAGGGTATGTTTGGTTTGAGAGAACTCCCCCTGGCCGAACCCCTGGCTCTCTACTACACGAAAAGCTACCTGCCGACCATGCTCATGGCCCTGGTCGCAGCGACACCTTTACCCCGCCATGCCCTCAAAAGCCTGACCAAATGGAAAGCAGCGCCAGTATCCGATTGGATCGCTGTCGCGGGCCTGGCGCTTGTATTGGTTTTTTCGACTGCCTCTCTCATCGACGGATCCTTCAATCCCTTTTTGTACTTTCGCTTTTAGGAGGCACCGTGAAATACAAGACTCAGCTAATTATCATTCTTTTCATCATCATCCTGGCTTCCGTTCCCATCGTTTCGATGGCAAGCCCGGATCGTATGCTGTCGGAAGTTGAAAGGCGGCCTTTGTCCCAGCTGACAGGCTACAGTCAATATCTTGATACCCATTACGGGGCAGGCCTTTCCGATTACCTGGCTTATTTGGAAAGCTACCTGCTTGACCAGTTTCCTTTTCGTGACGATCTTCGTACCATGAATGCCGTCGGCAGGGTCTACGGTTTGCGGCAATTGGATTACAAGCTTTTTTACAAGCTTGAGGGGCACCTGGCCAAGCTTGATCCCCTGCTGCGACAAAATGCCGTGGAACGCGCCCTGGCCCTCTTTAACAGATTGAATGATGATCTGTTTGACGGTCAGGGAAAACAGCTCTTTGCCCTGATTCCCGACAAGAACGTTTTCATCGCGGAAAAGGGGGGCTATCCGCATTACCGTTACGCCGAGATGCTTGACCTGATCGAAAAGACCTTGGATGACGACATCCAGCTTTTGTCTCTCCTGGATCAGCTTTCCCTGGACGATTATTACCGCACTGACCCTCATTGGGATCAGACAAAGCTTAAGCCGGTCTCTTCATATATTTTGGAAGCGCTCGGGCTTTCTGATTCCGGATCGGAATCATACCAGGTATCCGAAGGCCTGGCTGAATACTATGGGACCTATGCCGGCCAGGCGGCCCTGCCGGTTGAGGCCGACCGCCTGAGCTGGCTTTCCAGCCAAACGCTGAATGGTTTGACTCTTTACGATCCGGTCACAGAGGAAAGGACGGTTGTCTATCAGCAGGACAAGCTGGAGGGGATCGATCCATATGATCTCTTTATGGGTGGCGCAAAGCCGCTTCTGATTATTGGTAATGACGCCAGGGAAGAGGGAAAACAGCTGGTCGTCTTTCGGGATTCCTTCGGATCCAGCCTGATTACCTTGCTGGCGGCCGCCTACCGTGAAGTCATCGTAATTGACCTGCGCTATATCTCCATGGACGCTGTTTCAGGCCTGGTAGATATTGACCCCGGAGCTGATGTGCTGCATTTATATTCCATGTCGATCCTCAATTCACCGGGTGCATTCCTGAATTGAGGTCAAGGTGCTTGCCCCGCCTCACTCCTTCTGGTATGATGCTGTAGGTTTTATCGGGTGGTCCGCTGCAATTGCGGGCAAGAACATCCGATGAGTGTTAAGG
>JAAZGN010000186.1 GCA_012511185.1 Clostridiaceae bacterium | reverse complement strand
GGTAGCTGTCGATCTCACGGTCAAAAATATGAGTACGAAATTATCCAGCAGTATAGTTCTTCCTCCAAACCCACTAGAAAATAATACATGATTATGCTCTCTATTTCTCTCAATCCCTTTATTTCAAGTGAAATCAACGAGCGAAAGGGCTTCTTACTGAGCATTTCACGGAATAGAAGTGATCCATCTGTAATCCAACTGTGATTGTACGCCCTTTGCCCCGGTGCTATAATGGCCAAAAAGCCGGAATTTATATACCGCCTCTTTTTAGCGGAAGGAAACAGTTCATGTCGGATGAAATCCCTGTACGGGGAAGCGAAAAAGACCATCTGATCAGACCGGGAAGAGTTGCCAGGCGCGGACGTCCCAATGTCAGAAGGCGCCGGCAGGCCACAAGAGGCGTGGGCGGGCGGCTCCTTTTCTTCGGTCTTCCCGCTCTGGCTTTTGTCTTGATTATTACTGTTTTTATCGTTGCTGTCGCCTCCTCGAAACAGGTCGAGGTGCCCCTGCAGGAGTACAGTGACCTGGAGGAGCCGGGCGGCCTGATCGACCGCGATCATCCCCTTCCCCTTGAACCGGACCAGGAGCCGGAAGAACCGGAAGAAACGGAGCCGGAACCGGAACCGGAACCGACCATCCTTATCGTTGAGCTGGATCCAACGGAGACTACTGAGCCGGATGGCGGGGAATCCTATCCCTTCGTTTACGTGATCAAGGAGTCCGCCGGGATTTATGAGGCCCCCGTCGGATCTTCCCTGCTTCTTGCGACCGTCCAGCTTAATGACAAGCTGTTCCAGACCGGTGAAGCCGATGAATGGACGCCGGTCCGCTGGAAAAAGAATATTGAGGGCTACATCCGAAGCAGCAATATCAGCGATACGCCCTTTTTTATCCCCAAAACAGGTGAAACCTATTACGTGCAAAACCGCCAGGTTTATGTCAGGGAAGGTCCGGGCACCCACCACCTGATTGCGGGTTTCGCTTTGCGCGGCATGACGGTCCAGGTCATGGAAGCGGGGGACGACTGGTCCATGGTCAGAACTGAGCATGGCCTGGACGGTTACATGCACAATGAGCTGTTCGGCCCCAACAAGCCGGCTGATGAGCTGACGGAGCTTGAGACCGGTTGCTACAAATACGTGAATACCGAGGTGGCCAACCTCCGTGAGGAACCTTCCACCGATTCCGAGATCATCGGCGCCGCCTTTATGGACGACCGGATTTTCCAGATCTCGGATAACGGCGGCTGGTCCAAGGTCAGGACCGAAGGCGGGGTGATCGCCTATGTCTTCAACCACCTGTTGCGCGACACGCCTCCCGCCAACCCCTTCATCAAGACCAACCGCAAGCTTTACGCAGCTTCCAGTTCAGTCAATGTCAGAAGCTCACCGACGACCGATGCCTCCGTACTCGCCCGGCTTACCATGGACCAGGCTGTCACCGAGCTTGAGGCAAACGATACCTGGTCGAAAGTCAAGCTTGAGAGCGGGACAACCGGCTTTGTCCGCAGCGAACTTCTGACCCATATCGAACCTCCGCCCGCCGGCTTCACGAAAACGTCCGGTTCGGTCTATGTCACGACGAATGCCGCCAATATCCGGTCGGAGCCCAACACAAACTGTGCCATCGTTGTGGTGGTCCGGTACAGGGATAAACTGACGGTCAAAGCGGTTGGGCCTTCCTGGACCATGATCCAGACCTCAGCCGGGAAGACGGGCTATATTTCCAATGACCTTATATCGAAAGACCAGCCGGCACCTGCCAGTTCGTCCGGCGGCAGCGGTGATTCGGGCGGCAGCGGATCGACATCCGGCGGCAGTTCCTCCAGCAGCAATGACTCCAGACAGCTGGTCGTTGACATCGCAAGATCCGCGCTCGGCGTGCCTTACCGATACAGCGGCAAGACCATGAGTGCTTTTGACTGTTCCGGCCTTGTGAAATACGTTTTTGAGGCCATCGGCTACAAAAACATTCCCCATGGTGCTGACCCCCAGGCTAGGCAGCTGGGTACCAGGATAGCGATTTCGGGCAAAGATTACTCTGGCCTTTTACCGGGTGACCTGCTCTTCTTCAGCAGGGGAAGCGGTTATCATCACGTGGGTATCTACATCGGCAATGATCAGATGATTCACGCGAGCAGTTCGCATGGCGGCGTAATCATCACAGACCTGCAGCGCTATGTAGCGGCGGCCAGGGTCAACCGCGTCATCGACTGACAGGTTATGCAGCGCAGCGCTCCGACACTGATCTCCGTCGTCATCCCCTTTTACAACG
>JAAZGN010000185.1 GCA_012511185.1 Clostridiaceae bacterium | reverse complement strand
GTCCGGGAGGTACAGGAACCGGGCAAAAGCCTTCTCTGTCAGTCCATCGGCCGGCAGCTCACCCGAGGTCAGGCTAAGCGCGGCCTTTTGTGCCGCCGCGACAATTTCCCGGCGACCGCCGTAATTGAAGGCAATGATCAGCTGGAGCTCCGTTCTCTCCCTGGAAGATTCTTCCGCATACTCCATGGTCGCCACGACATCGGCGGGAAGTTCATCCCTCTCCCCCATAAAACGGAGCCGGATTCCCTCTTCCTCCATCTCATTGGCATACTTTCTGAAGTACTGTGAAAAAAGGCGCATCAGGGAGTTGACTTCGGTTCTGGGCCTGCGCCAGTTCTCTGTTGAGAAGGCGTATACCGTGACATAACGGATCTGACGTTCCCCACACAAAACACAAAGGTGGCGCAGGTTTTCAGCGCCCTTGCGGTGTCCGAACTCCCGCCCTTTCCCGCGATCCTGTGCCCAGCGTCCGTTGCCGTCCATAATGACGGCCAGGTGGGTGACTCCTTTTATTGTCGCTTTCTCTTTTTCCATTCGCTCCGCCACGGGCGGCACCATTTCCGGTCGAAGTCCGTCAAATTTCCATGATTTCTTTTGTTTTCCGCTCGATTTCGTCATCGATTTTCTTGATGTAGGAGTCTGTTATCTCCTGCATTTCCTCGCCGAGACTGAAAGAAACATCCTCCGAAATCTCTTTATCCCGCAAGAGTGCCTTAAAGTGGTCATTGGCCTCCCGCCGGATGTTTCGGATGGATACCTTGGCTTCCTCGCCTTTTTTGGACACCTCGCGCGTCAGGTCACGGCGGCGCTCCTCGGTCATGGCGGGAAAGACCAGCCGCAGGCAGCGCCCGTCATTGATGGGATTGATGCCCAGATCGCTCGCCTGGACGGCGCGTTCTATCTCCTTCAGCATGCTGGAATCCCAGGGCGTGATCATCAGCATCTTTGCCTCGGGAACCTGAATATTGGCAATCTGCTGCAGCGGTGTTGGTACGCCGTAATAGGGCACGGTAATGGGATCAAGGACGTGTGGATTGGCCCTCCCCGCACGTACAGTGCGCAGCTCGCTTTCCAAAACGGTGATCGATTTTTTCATCTTGTCTTCGAACTCGTTCAGGGTCTGTTCGTGAATATCCATGGTCGCCATCGTCTTTCCCTCCTTTGTTTTCAGCTTTTTTATTTTATCAAAAATCGGGTCCGGTCCTGCCGGGTACAGGTCTTCCGTTTCAACCCACCAGTGTTCCGATAGGCTCGTCCCCTGCGGCTTTCAGGATATTTTGCGGATCGGTTCCGTTAAATACAATGAGTTTCAGGCCGTAATCACGGCAAAGAGCCGCGGCTGTCGCATCGATGATTCCCAGCTTTCGCTCCAGGATGTCAGAAAAGGTCAGTTCTTTTTGCAGGACCGCGTCCGGGAAAAGCTTGGGGTCCTTGTCGTAGATGCCGTCGACCAGGGTCGATTTCAGGATGACATCCGCCCTGATCTCAGCCGCCCTCAGCGCCGCGGCTGAATCGGTCGAAAAGAAGGGATTGCCGGTGCCCCCCGCGAAAACAACCACACGGCCGCGCTCCAGGTGGCGCCTTGCCGCCGCGGCGTTCATGGGCTCCCCCACCGTTGGCATGGGGACCGCAGACATCAGCCTGGCGACTACACCGGTATCAAGCAGTGCACTGTCAAGTGCGATGGCGTTCATGACAGTCGCCAGCATGCCGATCTTGTCTGCTGACATCCGGTCCATGCCGCCGCTCATCCGGCCCCGCCAGAAATTGCCGCCGCCGATGACGACGCCGACTTCATGGCCCAGCTGGCAAAGCCGGCCCACGACTGATGCGTAAAGCGCGAGCGTCCTGGGGTCAATCCCGGATCCCGACGCGCCGGCCAGGGATTCTCCTGACAACTTCAGTAACAGCCGCTTGTATTTCATGGCCTTTTCCCTCCCTGCTCGAGGCGTAAGCTCTTTCGCCTCTCTGGTATTATCTCATAACCAGGGCCGCCTATAACGAAACAAAAAAGAGAGCGCGGCGCGCCCCCTTCTTTTGTCTTATATCCGGCTTACTTTTTCAGTTGAGCCGCCACTTCCTCCGCGAAGTCCTCGCTTCTCTTTTCCAGGCCCTCGCCCATCTCATAGCGGACAAAACGCCGTACTTTGATGTTCTCGCCGATCTTGGCGATCAGCTCCTTGATGAGCTGCTCACAGGTCATGCTGTCGTCACGGATGTAGGACTGCTCCATCAGACAGGCTTCCTGGAAGTATTTTTCCATCCGGCCGTCGACAATCT
>JAAZGN010000184.1 GCA_012511185.1 Clostridiaceae bacterium | reverse complement strand
GCGCCGGTGCAAAGGCCCGCCAGGGCTCCCGCCAGGAAGGCGCAGGCAAGGGCGATCCAAAGGTTGGTGCCCCGGGTCAGCAGGACGACGAAGACGGCTCCTCCCGTACAAAAGCAGCCGTCCACGGTCAGATCCGCCAGGTCGAGGACTTTATAGGTGAGGTAAACACCGATGGCCAGGATACCCCAGATCAGCCCCTGCGCCAGGGCGCCCGGAAGCTGATCCAGGAGATATGAGAAACTTAGATTCATAGCCGGTATCAATCGCGGGGCTTAGTCCGTGATTGCCTCATATTCAGAAGGCATAACGAGGCCGAGTTCCTCACAGATCTCCCGGTTGTACATCCTGGTAAAGCGGGGGGCATACTCAATCGGCATGTCTGAAATAGCAGTCTGACCGGTCAAAACCTTGTGGGCCATTTCCCCTGTCGCATAACCGAGGTCGTAATAGTCGATGGACAGGGTAGCCGCGCCGCAGCCGGCACAGGTATCCTTCTCCCCGGTGATGACCGGTACTTTGGCCGGCCGGCAGATATTGTCAATAATGCCCGTATTGGACGCGACTGTATTGTCGGTCGGAACATAAAGGGCCTCCACTTCACCGACAGCGGCCAGGGTGATGCCGGCCAGATCGTTTGAATCGATGAAAGGGTAGAGCTTGGCAAAGTAGCCGTCGGCTTCCAGCAGGCCTTGAACGGTCTGGACCTGGTAGAGTGAATTGGCTTCGCCTGAGCAGTAAAGCAGGCCGACGGAGGAGAGGTCCGGGAACAGTTCCCTGAACATGGCAGCCTGCTGGTCCAGCGGCGCCAAATCGGAAGTGCCCGAAACGTTGCCGCCAACCGTTCCCTTGAAGTCCTCGATTCCCAAAGCGACGCCATACTCTGTGATGGAAGTCCCCAGGATGGGAATGTCTGCCGTGGCGGTTGCCGCGGCCTGGAGGGCCGGGGTGGCGTTGGCCATGATCAGGTCGACCTTGGAGGCGACAAAACCATTGGCAATCGAAGCGCATGTGTTGGGATCGCCTTGAGCGTTTTGAAAGTCAAAGCTCACCCGATCCCCCAGTTTTTCGGTGAGGGCATCTTTAAAACCCTGAGTTGCCGCATCGAGTGCGCCATGCTGAATCAGCTGTGAGATACCGACCAGATAAAACTGATCGCTCCCTTCTGTCTGGTTAGCGGTGCCGTTTTGAGTGGCACAGCCCGTTGAAATGACGATCACAGGGATCATCAACAGGACGGCGAAAATGCTTAACGCTCTTTTCATGATCTGTTCCTCCTTTTCGAGTATTTTAAGTTCGATCATAACCCTAAACCGTAAGATTGCATAGCGAGTGAATGTAAATTCAATGAAATACACATCGATGACAGGTAATGTGGCCATTAAATTGCATAAAGATAACAAAAGGAGAAGGGGGCTGCCAGCCCCCCTCCGTTTTTTATCCGCGGACAACCGCTTTTCTGATGGCGGTCAGGGCTTCCCGAATCGGCTGAGCTGCCTCATCACCGTACTGGTCGATCAGGCCAAGGGCGCCGCTCCAGAGGATGCCGTCCGCCGCTTCGAAAAGAATCGTCGCCCGGTCCTCCTCAAAGACGGGCATCTCAATGACGACCGGCAGTCCCGACTGATCCGTGACTTCCCTGGTGAAGCGAACCGTTTCTGTGGGATCCGGCAAGCTTGGAAGATAAGCGAACCCCCGGCTGCCGGCAAGCAGGTCTTTGATCCGGCCGCCCGACGTCGGAGCAATCAGGGGGATGAGATCTATGTGATGAACTGCGGCAAATGGCAGTAGCTCCCCCTTCTCCTCGCAGGGAAGATCCGGGATGATGAGGCCGTCAACACCGGCCTGGCTGCATGCGGCAAAGAAGGAATCATAGCCGTAATGGTAAAGAACGTTCAAGTAGGCCTGCAGAAGGATAGGCTGATCCGTCCTGTCGCGCAGCCGCCCGATCATGCACAGAAGACCGCCGGTGGTCACACCTGATGCAAGCGCGCGCAGATGCGCCTTTTGTCCCTGTGCTCCCTCGATAGGATCCGAAAAGGGGATAGCTGTAACCAGGCCATGGGCGCCTGAGCCGAGCATGGCCATGGCCAGTGACTCGGTGGCAGCCAGGGAGGGATCGCCACCCATCAAAAAAGACAGGATGGCTGTTTCGTTCTCAAAAACTCTTCGAATTCTACTCATGGATCTTCCTTTCCTGGTAACGTGCCATGGCGGCGACATCTTTATCTCCTCTGCCGGACAAGTTGACGATAATCAGATCGTCCTTCTTCATGGAAGCTGCGATTTTCCTCACATGAGCGATGGCATGGGCGCTTTCCATAGCAGGGATGATGCCCTCCAAACGCGCAAGATACTCAAAGGCAGAGACAGCCTCCTGGTCCGTCACCGCGACATATTCGCACCTGCCGCTTTCTTTCAGCCAAGCGTGCTCAGGGCCGATGCCAGGATAGTCCAGTCCGGCAGAAATGGAATAGACCGGTGCGATCCGGCCCTCCCGATCCTGACAAAAATAAGTCTTCATGCCGTGGAAAATGCCGGGCACCCCGGCCTGGAGGGTGGCTGCGTGTTCTCCGGTACTCAGGCCCCGGCCGCCGGCCTCACAGCCGATCAAGCGGACATCCGCATCGGAAATAAAGGGATGGAAGAGCCCCATGGCGGTGCTGCCGCCCCCGCAGCAGGCGACCAGGGCTGGCGGGAGCCGGTCCTCAAGTTCAAGGATCTGCCGGCGTG
>JAAZGN010000022.1 GCA_012511185.1 Clostridiaceae bacterium | reverse complement strand
GCTGCAAGTGGTAACGCTGGAAGATGAATCCGAAGTGGTCCCGCCTGAAACCCGCCAATTCGTCATCGGAGAGGCTACTGGTCTCCCGGCCGGTGATCCGGTAGCTGCCCTCGCTGGGGCGATCCAGGCAGCCGAGGATATTCATCAGTGTGGACTTCCCCGATCCGGACGCGCCGACAATGGCAACCATCTCTCCAGCATGGATGGACAGGTCAATTCCTTTAAGAACCTCGATCTGCTGGTCACCGGTGGGAAAGCGTCGCACCAGGCCGCGAACTTCTAATAACGGTTTGCTCATGGTTACCGTCTCCCCGGTCGTGGTGGCGTCTTGTTCGAATCGGTTTCCGGCAGTTCCGAACTATCGCCGATGATGATTTTTTCACCCTCACTCAACCCATCCAGAACCTGAATTTGAATGTTATTGGAGATGCCGGTATTGATCGTTCTGGTTTCGGCCTGTTCTCCCGTCAACACTCTGACGGTCGCCTTTCCATCCATTTGCTTTGATACGATAGCTGAAGTCGGAATGCAGAGCGCCTGTTTGACCTGATTGAGCACGATCACAACCTGTGCCGTCATCGAGACTTTGAATTTATTGTCGGGATTGGCTACTTCGAAAAGCCCGTAGTAGTAGATGGCCGAATTGGAACTGCTGCTTTCGGTGGTTGTTGTCACGCCCGATACCGGCCCTGGTTCTATGGCCCGCAAGGTTCCGTAATAACGGGTTTCGCTGTCCCCCAGGAGTGTGAAGTAGGTCGGCAGTCCGAGCGTGACCCGCGTTACATCCGCCTCGGAAATCTTGGCCTTGACCGTCATTGTGTCCAGGGTCGCCAAGGTCAGGATCGTTGTGGCCGTCTGGCTCGACACCACCGTCTGTCCCTCTTCGGTATCGATGGAGATAATGGTTCCATCAATGGGAGCATGGATTTGTGTGTAGCCCAGGTTCGCCTTGGCGGTATCGACCGCAATAATCGCTTGTTTAATCTGGGCATCCAGGGCGGAGATGTCGTACCGGGTGGTTTCCTCCTGGGCTTGCGCACTTTCCAGGTCGGCCCGCGAGGCCGCATCTTTGGCGTTCATCTCACACTGGCGTTGATAGTCCAATTCATACTGCTTTAACAGTGCCTGTTTCGATCGTTTCTGCGCCTTGAGATTTTCAACCTGGGCCTCGGCATCTCTGAGAGTGTTTTGGGGGAGAACGGGGTCGATTTCAGCCAGCAATTGCCCCTTCTCCACCTTGTCTCCCAATTCAAAATGGAGGGTTTTGAGTTGTCCGTTGACCTGCGCCCCCACCTCAACTGTCTTGAAAGCCTTCAGGATGCCGGTGGCAAGAACGTTTTCTTCCAGGTCCATACGGGCAACGGGTGCGGTAATATAAGTGATCTTTGGGGTTGAAAAGAGCATCCTGGCGGCAACTGTCCCGGCCATCACCAGGAAAATAACAATGAGACTTATGATGAGGGGTTCCTTTGTACGTGATTTCATGACTTGCTTCCCTTGTTGCGGATGACGTTGATGCCGGCCAGGGCAAACTCGACCACATGGTCGGCAAATGCTCCGATGTCTTCGATGATGGGCGGCATATGCTTGTTCCTGACTCGCTGGGCTATCCGTTGCATTACTAAGGGACGAACGCACATGCTGATAATGCTGATTTCACAGTAATGAACCTGTTGCTCGGTGGCCTCCGTACCCAGAAGTTCACGGACAAGCGCGAGCGTCTGCTTTCGCATGGGGATGAGTTCGGCCTCCATGACTTCATTCAACAGGCCGGTCGGATGGATAATCTCCATTTGGGAAATGAACAATTCCTTGTTGTTTTCGTCAGAAATTCGCCGAATTAGAGATGTAAGCTGGCCCCGCAGCCTCTCTTCTGCCGATGCAGATTCACTTACTCCTCCGTCCATCGGGTAATTCTTGAGCGACTCGGTGAAAGAGTGACGCCAGGTCTCCCGATAGAGGGCTTCCTTACTGCCGAAATGATAATTGACAGCAGAAATGTTTGCCTTGGCTCGCGCACAAATTTC
>JAAZGN010000183.1 GCA_012511185.1 Clostridiaceae bacterium | reverse complement strand
TCAGGGAACGCGGTGGGAAGTCTTCCTGATCCCCACAGGCTGGCTGGTGGCCGATACGGTCTTTCACTATGTGCTCAGGCTGGTTGAACGCCGGGTCGATCCACTGCCCATGGGGCTGGTCATTTCACGGCTGGCCATCGCGGGAATTTTCTGCGCCTTTGCCATTGCAACTGAACTGCTTCTTTACCGGTCGGCCATGATGGTATTCTAAATCCGAACCGACTACTTTTTCAACTCGCGGTCTCGAAAGGAAGGGTCACCTGTTATGGGGACGGAAGCTAAAGGCAAAAGGAATCATCTCCCCTGGCTACCGGTGCTTCTTATCTTTTTGCTCACAAGTGTCATTCTTGCCGCAGGCTGTGGCCCATCCATGGAAAACAGCCAGGAGGAGGGAAAACTCGATGTTATCGCGACCACCTTTCCGCCCTGCGACTTCGCGCGCCAGGCAGGCGGCGGCCATGTGCAGGTGTCCATGCTCTTGCCTCCCGGCTCGGAAAGCCATACATACGAGCCGACCCCCAAGGATCTTATCCGGATTCAGTCCTGCGACTTGTTTATCTACAATGGCGGCTCATCGGATACCTGGGTTGACCGCATGCTGGAAGCTGCGGAAATTGACCCCGCCAAGACCGTCCGCATGATGGACTACGTGTCTTTAATCGAAGAGGCGGAAGAGGGTGTAATTGAAGAGGAAGAGCAGGAAGACGGATTCCTGCCCTCTCTCCACCACTATGACGAGCATATCTGGACCGACCCCATGAACGCGCTCCGGATTGCGGAAGGGATTGCGGGCCGCATGGGAGAGATCGACCCCGAGTACGCCACCGACTACCGCGCCAATGCCGAACGGTATGCCGATCAGCTGCGGGCGCTTGATGAGACTTTCAAAGAGATCGTCGAGGCCGGGGTCCGTTCGGAGATTATTGTAGCCGACCGCTTTCCCCTGATCTATTTTACAACCGCCTACGGTCTGGATTACACGGCGGCTTTTCCCGGCTGCGCCGCCGAAACCGATCCGAAACCGCGGACCGTGGCAGCCATCATCCAAAAGGTGCGTGAGGAACAAATTCCTTACATTTTCCATATCGAGTTTTCCAACGAGAAACTGGCCGACCTGGTGGCTGAAGAGACAGGCGCTCAAAAACTGCTCTTCCACACAGCCCACAATGTCTCACGAGAAGAGATCGAGAGCGGGGTGACCTATCTATCGATCATGGAAGAGAACGCGGAAAATCTCCGCAAGGGTCTGGGCAAATGAGCCGGCTGCTGACACTTGAACGGGTCGGCTTCGCCTACGATCGCCGCTTGGTCGTAAGTGATCTGTCCTTCACGCTGGACGAGGGCGATTATCTTGCTGTGATCGGTGAAAACGGATCAGGAAAGACGACGCTCCTGCTTGGCCTTCTCGGCTTGAAAGAACCGTCGGAAGGCACCATCGGCCGCAGTGACGCCCTGCGTTCGCACCGGATCGGTTATTTGCCGCAGCAGTTACCTGAACAGCGTGACTTTCCGGCGACGGTTCGGGAGATTGTCTTGTCGGGCAGACTGAACCGCCACGGCATTATTTCTTTTTAAACGGGAGAGGACCGCAAGGAGGCCGGGTCGGTCATGAGCCGTCTGGCTCGGGAGGATTTGGGATACCGGTCTTTTCGTGAGCTCCCGGGAGGGCAGCGCCAGCGTGTTCTTCTCGCACGGGCCCTGGTCGCAGCCGAAGGACTCCTTTTGTTGGATGAACCGGTTGCCGGCCTTGATCCCATTGTCTCGCACGATTTTTACCGCCTGATCAGGGAACTGAACCAAAGCGGCGTGACGGTTATTATGGTTTCCCACGACATCCACTGTGTGACTCGCGACTCGACGCATGTATTGCATCTGGGCTATGGTCACTATTTTTACGGGACCACGGATGCCTATATGAACAGCGAACTGGTCGCCTCCTACCTTCCAGGCCACAAGAACCAGCCAAGCGGAGCGGATCAATGACCAGCTTTTTTGCAGATTTCTTTTCTTTTTCATTTCTTCTGCGCGCCTTGATCGGGGGCTCCCTGGTCGCCTTATGCGCCTCGCTACTCGGAACCAGTCTGGTCCTGACACGTTACGCCATGATCGGCGATGGTCTTTCAC
>JAAZGN010000182.1 GCA_012511185.1 Clostridiaceae bacterium | reverse complement strand
GGTCAAGGCGGACCCGGACCTCTTCTTTGAGAAGATCGACGGCCTCCACGATGCCGCAGCCATCGGGCGTCGTGACACGCGCATTTCGGGCAGGAAGTCTCTTCTTGGCGTCGACGTAGACATGGTGTTCGTAATTGAGACAGCAAAGCAGCCTGCCGCAGGTCCCCGAAATCTTGGACGGGTTCATGGAGAGATTCTGATCCTTGGCCATGCGGATGGAGACAGGCCGGAATTCATGGAGAAAAGTACTGCAGCACAGCTCGCGCCCGCAGATGCCCAGTCCCCCGATCATGCAGGCCTCGTCGCGCACCCCGATCTGACGGAGTTCGATCCGGGTCCGGAAGATGGAAGCCAGGTCGCGGACCAGCTCGCGGAAATCGACACGGCCTTCCGAAGTGAAGAAAAAAGTGATCTTGCGGTTGTCAAAGCGGTACTCGACATCCACCAGTGACATGTCAAGCCCGTAGACCTCCACACGCTCCCTGGCAGTGACCAGGGCTTCTTCCTCCAGCAGTTTATTCTCTTCATAATGCATGCGGTCATCGTTGGAAGCAAGGCGCAACACACGCTTCAGCGGTGCTCTGACCACGCCCTTGGGTAAATGCTGGGGCCAGCCGGCCGCAACACCCATCTCGATTCCCTGGGAGGTTTCCACAATCACGTAATCGCCGCGGCGCATCTTGAGTTCGCCGGGGGAGAAGTAGTAAACCTTGCCCCGGCCATGAAGCCGTACACCGACCAGGAGGGCGGTCTCCTCCCCGTCACGGGGAGCGGCATCGTTTGCCTGGGGCAATTCGTCGCGGATGGCGCAAACGGGGTAACCGCCGGGATCTTCGTATTCTATTTCTGCTTCGATTTTTCCCCCGGCCGGGTCTGCCGGATCGTATCGATTCTCTTTATTGTTCACTTGATTATTCCAATTTCTATTTCAAATCTTGCGTTAAGTGGCACTCTGTCTATTATAGCGTCTTGCTTCTGTTTGGCTAGTAAAAGCTCTCTTTGCTTCTGAAAATCTGCTCCGTGACCGGGTGTCCGCCCAAAAAAGCGCGCAGTCCAAGGAGCATGCGGGCGACCGTGTGGTCGAAATTCGCGTTTGAAGAAAGGGCTCCAGCGGTCTGTCTGACAAGTTCCGCCGCCTTGGCAGGGTTGGGCGCGGGTTCCTGGTGGCGCATACCGTCCAGGTCATCTGCCAGGTCCGCATTCACCAGGCTGGCCGGATCCATATCATTTTGCAACAACAGCATATCGCGTAAAAAGGATTCAAAGACGCGCAAGAGGACGGTCAGCTCTTTTCGCTCCTGCTTGAAAAAGGCCAGTCCGCCCGTCAGACAATCGGTACGGGTCGATTGCGGCAGGCGGGAGAAGAGGTTGAAGGCCTTGTCGCGCAAAAGGCGGAAGTTCGCATCCTGGGCCATGGCCAGCGCCTGGCCGGGCAAGCCATCGGCGTAGCGCAAAGCCAGCCCGGCCGTCTGGTCGCCATGCCCTGTTTCTTCCAGGATTTGCCTGATCTCATCCGGGCTCCGCCTGCTGATCCGGATCATGCGTGAACGGGAGCGGATGGTGGAGAGGAGGCGGTCGGCGTCTTCTGTCAGGATGATGAAGCGGACAAAACCGGGGTGCTCCTCAAGCGGTTTGAGCAAGGCGTTTTGCCCCTGCTCATTGAGCGTATCCACCTTCAGGGCCTCGATAACGTAGACCCTGTTTCGGCCCAGTTGCGGATAGATCTGGAGTGTCCCGGCCACCTGTGAGCGAACGGAGGCGACCGGAATGGATGACTTGTCATCCGGGGGGGCAATTTCGATCAGGTCGAGGTGGGAGCCGGATCGGAGCATACGGCAGGAAGCACAGTATCCGCAGGCGCCGCCGGACCGGTCGGGCTGATGGCATAATATAGCCGCCGCCAGCCTGCGGGCGATGAAATGTTTACCGGCGCCCTCTTCCCCCGCAAGCAGAAGGGGGGTTTTGTTTTCCAAAACTGAATGGATCAGCTGCTCCTTGAGTTCGCCGGAACAGGCAATGGCATGAAAGGACAGGGATCTGTCCGGCTGCTCTGGGTCTTGAATGTACTGCGCCTGGTCTTTTAAACCGGGCATCTTAGAATTTTTCAAAATGTTCAACGGGGACGACGAAGACCGTTGCGCCTCCGATGTTGACTTCGACAGGATAGGGAACGTAGGAAGCCCCCATGTTGGAGGGCGGGATGCTGGCATTGATTGCCGCCTTGCGGCTCTTCGAGTTTTTGCGGACGATGGAGATCACCTCATCCTGTTCCGCGTCTTCCACAACCGTCATCAGCGTCGTATTGCCTGAACGGAGAAAACCCCCGGTTGAGTGCAATTTGGTGACGCGATACCCTCCACGGTTGACCGCAGCGATCAGCCGCGGGGAATCGTCATCGTTTACACAGGGAAATATCAACTTCATAGCAATTTTCTCCTCACTTGTTCGCGAATTAGCTCTGCTGTCTTCTCTTTCTGGTCGAGCGATTCAACACAGATGAACCGTTGGGGCTCGGCCTGCGCGATTGCCCGAAAACCTTGACAAACCCGCTCTTTGAACAGTTCCGTCTCGACATCGATCCGGTCCTGCAATCCACTTCCATGGCGCTTGTCCAGCCTGGCTGCGCGCGCTTGCGGACCCAGTTCAAGCAGGATGGTCAAATCCGGAACTGTCCCACCCATGGCCAGATTATTCAGGGCTTGTACCAGATCGACGGGCAAACCGCGGCCGTATCCCTGGTAGGCGACTGACGAGTCGTGAAAGCGGTCGCTGATCACCCAGGTGCCCTCTTCCAAGGCGGGGCGGATCACTTCGCGAACCAGCTGGGCGCGGGCCGCTTCGAAGAGGAAAAGCTCGGCTTCGGGGGTCATCTGCTCAAATCGCATATCGAGCAAAAGATGACGGATCTCCTCGCCGATCCTGGTTCCCCCCGGCTCACGCAGAAGGAGGAAAGAGAGGCCCAGCGAGCGGAGGTAGTCGGCGAGAAACTCGATCTGTGTCGTTTTTCCCGATCCGTCAATGCCTTCAAATGTGATCAATTTCCCCCTGGCCAATGCTCCGACACTCCTCAAGCTATTCTCTTTTAACCGCGCACAGGACTGATTTTATCTTAGCACAAAGTCATTATGGCTCACGATCAAAATCCGATGAAAAGCC
>JAAZGN010000181.1 GCA_012511185.1 Clostridiaceae bacterium | reverse complement strand
GGAAAGTTATAAGGAAGAGCGTGTCCGCCGCCGGGCGGCCAAACCGCCGGAAGCGCCGACAGAAGAGAAGACGCCAGCCAACCGCCGCACGGTGGTCATCCGGATTCCTTCCGGGGCAGGGGAGGGTTACCTGGATTCCTTGCGCGCAGCGCTCAGTTATTTTTCCGGCGATACGCCCGTTCGTTTCTTCCATGAGTCGAACAGCAGTTTTCGTTCGGAACACGAGCTGCCTTCGATTGCCTGGGATGACGAGACGGCCCCGCTTTTAATGGAGCGCTTCGGATCCGATAATTTTGGGATCCTGTAATGGATAGAATCGGGCAGGTATTTGTGAGAAAATACGTTTAGAGGAAAGATTATACCGTGGCCGTTGCAAGCAGTCACTCTGATGCAGGGGCGCGGATGGACAGGTGAGAGATGGACGGAGAAGAGAAATCACGAAACAGCAAACAAAATAATGATCCGCAACTGCGTTTTATTTTGAATATTCCAAATGCACTGACACTGATCCGGCTCATGGCCGTCGCGCCACTGGCTGTTCTGATACACCGCTGGCCCGCCCAACGCCTGGAGACCTTCCTCTTGTTTATCGCCATCTGGTCGACTGATTTTTTCGATGGATGGATCGCGCGCCGCTTCGATATGATTACGGAGTTCGGAAAACTCTTTGATCCTTTCGTCGACAAGGTTTTCCAGGTCGTTACAGCCTTCATGATGTTCTCCATCGACCGTGTACCGATCTGGGTACCCCTCTACTATTTTGTACGTGAATCCTTCATGCTCTTCGGGAGCACTCTCTTGCTGACCAAAAGGCGCGTCGTTGTATTTTCGGACATTTTGGGCAAAATCGCGACCTTTCTATTCGTGGTTGCCGTCGTCACCATGTTCTGGATCTCCAACGGGCCGCCCTGGTTGCGCCATGTCGTCTTTATTCCACCCGTCCTTTGTTCTTTTCTGGCAACCATCCACTACATAAGGCAGCAGGCCGGCAACGGCAAGAAAAAAGATGATTCGCGAGAAGACGCTCAAAACACTTGAATACCCTGCGGTGATTGACCGGCTGGCCGGTTTCGCATCCACCGAAACAGGCCGGGTTTTGTGCCTGTCCCTGATTCCGCAGGCCTCCTATGAATCTTCGGCCCGGGCCCTGGCAGAAACGGACGATGCGGTTAACCGGCTTTTGAAATACGGAGACTTGCCTTTTTCCGGCATCAACCCTATTTCACCCTCTGTCCGCCGGGCCGCTGCGGGTGCTATTTTGGAGTGTTCGGATTTCTTTCGTCTGGTGGCTTTTTTAAGGGCAGTGGAGCGGATGGTTCATGAAGTCCCGGACGGGGAACCGGAAGAAGATCTGCTCATTCACCGCAAGATCAGAAAGCTCGTACCGCTGCCGGGCTTTCGGCGCCGCCTGGAACAGTCAATCAAAGATGACGAGGATCTTTTTGACCAGGCCAGTGAAAGTCTTTACCGGATCCGGGTCAAACTGCGCGAGGCGCAGGCGGCTGTACGGCGTGAACTGGACAAGGTGCTGGCCCGGCAGGGGGATGCGTTGCAGGAAAGCATCATTACACTGCGGGGAGGACGCTATGTGGTGCCGGTCCGCTCCGACCGCCGCGCCGCGGTCCGCGGTATTGTTCATGACAGCTCGTCATCAGGCAACACCCTCTTCGTCGAGCCCATGGCAGTGGTCGAACTCAATAACAAAATCCGGGAATTGGAGGCGGCGGAAAGAGATGAGATCCTTGAAATTCTAAAGGAACTGTCCGCCATTGTCTCCAATCAGGCTGAAACATTTTACGACAACAGCAAGCTTCTGGCAGAACTTGACTTCTTGATGGCGAAAGCAAAGCTTGCCGGCCAAATGGACGGATCCCGGCCGCTCCTGAACGACCAGGGTGTGATTTGGCTTCGAAAGGCAAGGCATCCGCTCATTTTGCGGGACCGGGTCGTTCCCATCGATTTTGAGCTTGGCAGGACCTTTCGCACCCTGGTCATTACGGGACCCAACACAGGGGGCAAGACGGTCAGTCTCAAAACCTGCGGTTTGCTGACCCTCATGGCCATGGCCGGCCTTTTCATTCCCGCTGAAGCGGGGTCGCAAATCGGCTGGTTCCGCGCGGTTGAGGCTGACATCGGAGATGAACAGAGCATTGAGCAGAGCTTGTCGACCTTTTCTTCACATATGAAGGAGATTATCCGGATTACCGACCGGGCAGCTCCGGGCATGCTGGTTCTGCTCGATGAGCTGGGGGCGGGAACGGATCCATCCGAAGGTGCAGCCCTGGCCATGGCCATCCTCGATTACCTGAACGCTTCAGGATATCACACGGGCGCTACGACCCACTACCGGGAGCTGAAAGGCTATGCCATGACGGAACCGGACGTCGAGAATGCCTGTTGCGAATTCGATACGACAACCCTGCAACCTACTTACAAGCTGCTGATCGGTGTCCCGGGTGTCAGCAATGCCTTTGCGATTTCGAGCCGGCTCGGTTTGTCACCGGCCATTATCGACGGGGCCAGGGCCCTGATTTCGGAAGAAGGGGCACATTTCGAGGATCTGGTTTCAGCCATTGAGCAAAGCCACAAAGAAGCCCGGGCCATGGAAGAGGAGATCGAAAGGCTGCGCGACGAAACCGGCCGGGCACGGGAGACTCTGGACCGGGAGCGTGAGAAATTGGAAAAGGAGCGCTTGCGGATCCTTGACGAAGCGCGCGCGAAAGCCGGCCTCCTGCTCGATCAGGCAAGAGAAGAGGTGGACAGGCTGCTCGAGGAAATGCGTTCGGCCCGCGAAAGGGACAGAGACTCGGATCACCGCCTCACCTCAGAAGCGCGCGGCCGCCTTGGCGCCATCGGCAAGAAATTCCAGCTGCGCCGGCAGGAGGGCGGCTTGGGAACCGCCAGGCCGGTCGGGCCGGAAGATATTATTTTGGGAGACGCCTACGAGACCGTCTCCCTAGGTGTTTCAGGCTTGGTCCGCGAACTTCCCGACGCAAAAAACCAGGTGGTGCTGGAGTCGGGCTCATTTCGCGTGAAAGTCCCCCTCCATGAACTGATAAAGAAGCCAGGGAAATCGGTCAGGGGCAAGGGAAAACCTGTCGTTCCCGCGGAAAAATCATCAACCCTGCGATCCGAAATTGTCATGCGGGCCGGCACGGAGCTGATCCTCCTGGGCAAGCGGGTCGATGAAGCGATGTCCATGATAGACCACTTCCTTGATGAGGCTGTCATGGCCGGGCTGTCGCCTGTCCGGATTGTACACGGCAAGGGGACCGGCGCTTTGCGAAAAGCGGCCCAGGAAGCACTGTCCAGGGATCGGCGGGTCCGCACTTTCCGGGCCGGTGGTGACGGTGAAGGCGGCGACGGCGTAACGGTTGTTGATCTCAATCTTTCCTAAGCTGTCATGTATAATGGTGTCAGGGCGGCTGTCAGAGCCAACCTGCAAGCGACCCGCCAGGGCGGTGTTTTGTCCGCCTTCAATCGGATATCGGAGAGCGACGGGTGAAATGAATCAAGCTTGGCTGTTTAACCGGGGTGAAAATTACCAAAGCTACAAGATGCTCGGCGCGCGCCCGCACGTCTCTCCGGAAGGAAGCCTGGGCTACCGCTTTGCGGTTTGGGCGCCGCGGGCGGCAGGCGTCAGCCTGGTCGGTGATTTCAACGGCTGGGATCCCCAGGCGCACCTTTTGCAATCTTACGGCACAACCGGGATTTGGCATGGCTTTGTTGAAGACGCTCTTGAATGGCAGCGCTATAAATATGCCATCCGGTCATCCTCAGGC
>JAAZGN010000180.1 GCA_012511185.1 Clostridiaceae bacterium | reverse complement strand
TAAAGTATTTCTCCCCGAAGAATCATGGCTAAAAAGTAGAAGAAACCCGCCATGAGACCGGAGTAGGCGGCCCAGGATCCTGTCTTCCCCCTGCCAGCCAGGATGAAGAGGGGAACTATAAAATAGGAGACAGCAGAAAACTCGACGGGCAAGCGCAAGCTCTGCCCCATGAGCGGGGGTAGAGCATAGATCAATCCATTGCCCGTGAGCAGGACCAGACCCAGTACCCTCAGAATGATGTCCCGGGTTCCAGCCGGAACCTTGCAGATCCAAGCTGCGATCCGGTGGATTGATCCGAACCAGATGAGCGCGACGGCATTGAGTCCGAACATCTTTCGCTCCCTAGCGGACCATCACCATGGCGAACCAGTTCCATGCGTGCCAAAATTCGATGGTTCCGGTCGACAGGACTGCCACAATGATGCCCAGGAGCATGCTGATGGCGCAAAGGGCGAAGGACAGCAGTGCTGCCAGCCTCAGGCGGCGGTTGATCTTTCCTCCAAGTTGCGGATGAACGGCCAGATAGGGCAAAGGCGCGGTCCCGGATACCGAGGCGATAAGATTGTGGCGGAGCCGGCCGTAGGCACGGGCCAGTTGCCGGATGAAGGCTACATAGTAGACGCATCCAACTGCCAGGAGCACGGCCAGGGCAGCTGCAGCGATGCCGAAGACAGCGCCGTTCCAATAGGGCATGGGCGGAATCAGGGAATAGACATTGATGTCGGCAAACAAGATGACAGCCAGTGCTCCAAAACTCATGGCGAAAGCCATGAGGGTGACCGCCGTCACAATCAGCATCAAAAAGAAGAGCGCGACGGGAACGGCAGCAACGACAAAGGCACCCCTGACCATCCATTTGGTCCGCAACTTGTCCGGATCGGAATCGGCTGGCTCGAACTGGGCTGCGATCAAGACGGGGTCGCCCAGCTTGGCAACGATCTCTTCTTCCGAATAGCCGTCGGCCATCTTGAAAGTGAAATGCTGTTCGTATTCGCTGACGATCTCGTCAGTGTCCGCGATGGTCCTTCTTTTCAATTCCGCGGCAAGCGTGGACAGAAATTCATTTTTCGTCATGGTGTCCATCCTCCAATAATTCCTCAACGGTCCGGGCGAAGGTCAAGTAGTCCGCCCGGTCTTTTTCAAATTGCTTATGGCCCGAAGAAGTCAGGGAATAATACTTGCGGGGCGGGCCCCCGCTCTCCTCTTGCAAATAGGTGGTCAGCAAGCCATCGTTTTTCAACTTCCTCAAGATGGGATAAACCGTACCGACCGCGATCCGGATATGGTTTGCCAAATACTCTGACAGTTCATAACCGTAATAGTCACGCCGCTTGAGCAAAGAAAGAACGCAAAGTTCCAGCACGCCTTTCTTGTACTGTGGATTCATCGGCTTCCCTCCTCTCTTCGGAGTAACAGTTTTTGTTTACTAGTAGATAATATATAATAGTTGGAGACTTGTCAACCTGTCAGCTGATTCTATTTATCTGGAAGAAGATCAGCCCCTGCTGTAGCCGCAGGAATTGCAGACGAAGTAGGTCCGTAGTCTGGATTTCCGGCCGCGCAGGAGGAAAAAGAGGGCAATCCAACCCAGAACCGGAATGCAAAGAAGAATAATATAGAAAAGAACGGTCAGACAGCCCCGTGGTTTTAACACAGACACAGCCTGAGCTGTCATGGGTCCGCCGCAGCGGGGGCATTGTCGCATAAAAGACTCCTTTTCTTCTCAAGACTTGGGTCAATCTGGTTTCAGATCATAACCGCCTCTGTGTTATTCTAGCATTCAACAAGCGTTTGTGAGGGTCGCACCATGAGTGATCAAACCATCTTTACCCGTCGGGACAAAACCAATTATTACCTGGATCTGGCCGAGGTCGTCAGTGAGCGCTCGACCTGCATTCGCCGTCACTTCGGCGCCGTCATCGTCAAGGACGACGAGGTCATCTCCACCGGTTATGTCGGGGCGCCCCGGGGCCGGGCCAACTGCAACGAACTGGGCTACTGCACACGGGAGCGGTTGCAGGTGCCCCGTGGCGAGCGCTATGAGCTTTGCCGCAGAGTCCACGCTGAGGCCAACGCCATTATCAGCGCGGCACGAAGCGAGATGATCGGCAGCTCACTTTATCTGGTGGGCAAGGAAGTCAGGACGGGCGATTATATTGAGAGCGCTTCATCCTGCGCCATGTGCAAGCGCCTGGTCATTAACGCGGGCATTGCGTACGTCTACGTACGTGATACCAGGGATGAATACCGGAAAATTGATGTCAAAGACTGGATCGAGAACGACGAGTCCATTGAAGGTGCCTACGGCTATTAGACCGCAACCTGGGCAACCTGAACATTGAACCGACCCATTGGAAGATTTCAATATCCGTTCGGGATGCCTGTTTTCGACATCATCGTTACAGGAAGGAAAAAGACCAGGCATCCCGAACAAGGTTAAGCGAACGCACTAGGGTCGGTATTCCTCCGCCAGTTTGTCCGCAACCTCTTTGGTCTGGAAGGCCGGTACTACCGCTCCTTCGTATTTCTCCTCAATATAGGCTTTCACCTTGTCGCTCTGGAGCGCTTCCAGAAGCTTTTGCAGTTCAGGCCGCCCGGCGTCACCCTCTTTGACGGCAATAATATTGACATAAGGGCTGGATTCATCCTCAATGGCCAGCGATTCTTTGACCGGATTCAAGCCGTGCTCAATGGCGTAATTGCCGTTGATTACCGCTGCGTCCGCGTCCCGGTATGCCTGCGGGATAGTGGGCGCATCAAGCTCGGTGAATTTCAATCCCTTGGGGTTGTCAGCGATGTCCTTTGGTGTCGCGTCGCCGGCAACACCTTCTTTCAAGGTGATCAGGCCGACTTGCTGAAGGAGCAACAGAGCCCGGCCTTCGTTGGTGGTATCGTTGGGGACCATGATCTCGGCCCCATCGGGCAGGTCGGCTAAAGAGGCGTGCTTGGTTGAATAGAGGGCCATGGGCTCAATATGGATGCCTCCCAGGATTTCCAGTCCATACTTGCCAACGCTGTTCTCGTGGGCGAAGTAGGGGATGTGCTGGAAGTAATTGGCGTCGATGTCCTTGTCCGACAAGGAAATATTGGGCGTAACATAGTCGCTGAATTCGCGGATTTCAAGCGTGATCCCCTGCTCTTTCAATTCATCAACCACCAGGGCGACAATGTCGGCATGAGGTGCCGGGCTGACCCCGATGACCAGCTTGTCCTGTTTCTTGGCACAGGCTGAAAAGGTGATGGCAAGGACTGCCAGCAGAATAATGCTGAGTGTTTTAATAATGTGCTTCTTCTTCATTTTTTTCTCCTTGGTTTGTTTATAGAGACGCAACGGGTATATCCCGGCGCAAGCTGTTTTCGAGCGCCCTGCCCGCCCATTGGACAAGCTGGACGATCAGAATGATGATGGCAACGGCGATGTAAAGCTTCACGGCGTCCCTTCGATAGAGACCGTAGCGGACGGCCAGGTCACCCAGGCCTCCGCCTCCGATGGCGCCTGCCATGGCCGAGTTACCGATGATATTGATGATGGTGATGGTCACCCCGTTCACCAGTGCCGGGAGTGCTTCAGGGATGAGGACGGTTTTTACCAGCTGGCTGCCCCGGGCACCGCAAGCCAGGCCCGCGTCCAGCACACCGGAATCGACTTCCAAAAGACTCTGCTCCATGATCCGTGCGACAAAGGGAATGGCTGCAACTGCCAGGGGCACGATGGTGGCCGGCGTCCCTGTGGCTCGTCCCACCAGCAGGCGGGAAAGCGGGAAGACGACGATCATGAGGACGATGAAGGGCAGTGACCGCAAGACATTGATCACGACGTCGAGTACACGGTAGAGAGCTGGTCGGGGGAGCAGTCCCTCCGGTTTTGTCAGGACGAGCAAAACGCCCAGGGGGAGTCCCAACAAAACGGAGAAGAAGCTGCTTGCCCCGACCATGAGGAGTGTTTCCAGGCTGG
>JAAZGN010000179.1 GCA_012511185.1 Clostridiaceae bacterium | reverse complement strand
GTCGTCGTTGGCGGGGGTTTTATCGGCGTGGAACTGGCCGAGAACCTGGTCGAACGCGGTATAGACTGCACCCTTGTCGAACTGACCGACCAGATCATGCCACCTTTTGATCCTGATATGACGGTGATCCTGGAAGATCATATGAGAAAAAACGGGGTCAAGCTGTTCTTAGGTAAAGGGATTGAGGCGATCTCTGAAGAAGGCAGTACGGTTCAGCTGAATGACGGGATTCTCATCCAGTCGGATATGACACTGTTATGCACGGGCGTCCGGCCCAATAATGAATTGGCGAAGGCGGCGGGCCTGGAGCTTGGCCCGCGCGGCCACATCGTGGCAGACCAGGCCATGCGGACATCAGACCCCGCCATCTATGCGGTTGGTGATGTCATTGAGGTCGACGAACCCCTCCTTGGAGGCCGCACGGCCATCCCGCTCGCGGGACCCGCCAACCGGCAGGGGCGCGCGGTATGCGCCAATCTGCTGGCGGAAGGAACGGTTGAACCCTACCGGGGTTCGATCGGAACCAGCATCGCCAAGGTGTTTGACCTGACAGCCGCCTCAACGGGCATAAATGAAAAACAACTCCAGGCCGCAGGCCTGGTCTTCGGCCGGGACTATTTTTATTCGCTGGTCCATCCCATGCATCACGTCGGCTATTATCCCGGCGCCCTGCCCATGGTGTTGAAGCTCCTGTTTCATCAGGACGGGCGTGTACTGGGCGCACAGATTATCGGTTATGAAGGGGTGGATAAACGGATTGACGTCATCTCGACCGCCATCCATTTCAAGGGGACAGTCAGGGATTTGGCTGAGCTTGAACTCGCTTACGCGCCACCTTACGGAGCGGCCAAAGATCCGGTAAATTTCGCGGGCTTTGTCGCGGAAAACATCCTTGCAGGCCTGACGGATCCGGTCACAGTCAGCCACTATTTCAACAATCCGGATCGCTACACCCTGCTCGATACCCGTGAAGAAGTGGAGACGGCGGCCAATCCGGTCAAAGATGCGCTCAAGATTCCCCTAAGCCAGCTTCGCCAAAGATTGGGTGAGCTCGACAAAGGGATCCATTATCTGACCTTTTGCGCCACCGGTCTTCGCGGCTACGTGTCCGAGCGAATCTTGAAGCAGCAGGGTTTCACGGTTTCCAATCTCATGGGAGGCCTTCGCACCATGGATACCTTGATGAGGAAAGCAGCAAATGAAAATGAAGAAATTGAAAGAGATGAAGCAGTGAGCGCCCAGTATCAAGCAGGTTTCGCTAATGAACTGTCCAGAATTCACGACCTTGACGTTGGCGGTATGAGCTGTCCTGGGCCTATCGTTGAGATCGGCAAGTTCATCAAGGAGCTGGAGGACGGCGAATTCGTCCGGGTGCGCGCCACCGATCCCGGCTTTTCCCGCGACATCGCGAGCTGGTGTGAGAACACCGGGAATACACTTCTCAAAAGAGGGGAGAAAGCCGGTGTCTATACTGCCCTGGTTCAAAAGGGAGAGCGCGCACTTTCCCCTGCCGCATCAGGCTTTGTCTCTTCAGGTGACCCCACCGGCAAGGACAAAACC
>JAAZGN010000178.1 GCA_012511185.1 Clostridiaceae bacterium | reverse complement strand
TGACAGCCACTGGATGGATCATATTGATCTCATGGATGACCTGCGCGACAGTATCGGTATGCGGGGCTACGCCCAGCATGACCCCGTTGTTGAGTATAAGCGCGAAGGATTTGAGATGTTTGAGGCCATGAATGACGCCATCCAGGCCGACGCGGTCCGGATGATCATGAGGGCCCGGCTGACCCGTGAAGAAAAACCGGCAAAACGGCGTGTAGCCAAACGCTTGCTGGAAGGGCGCGGTTCCAGTGGCTGGTCGCGGGAAGCCGCCATGAGTGCAGCCCGGCAGCTTGCAGGAGAGAGCCAGGCCATACAGGGTGGTGATACAGTCTCAGAAAGACCGGATCCCGTGCGTGTCAAGCAGCGCCCGGGTCGCAATGATCCATGCTGGTGTGGAAGCGGGAAAAAGTACAAAAACTGCCATCTGACCCAGGATGAGATGGAAATGAATTGAGGGGGAAGTCCTATGAAAAACAGATGGATGGATGATCGGGCAGTCACAGCAGTCCGCGTTCTCTCGATCGAGGGAGTAGAAAAAGCAGGCTCCGGCCACCCGGGACTTCCTCTTGGAGCCGCACCCATGGCCTTTGAGCTTTGGGCCCACCATATGAAGTACAACCCGCTGAACCCAAAGTGGTTGAATCGCGACCGCTTCGTCTTGTCGGCAGGTCACGGTTCCATGCTTCTGTACTCACTCCTATATCTGTTCGGTTACGGCCTGGAAAAAGAGGAGCTGGCCTCCTTCCGACAATGGGGCAGCCTGACGCCCGGTCACCCCGAGCACGGACTCACAGCAGGAGTGGAGACGTCGACCGGACCGCTTGGGCAGGGTTTTGCCACTGCCTGCGGCATGGCCATGGCAGAAATGCATCTGGCTGCCCTGCTCAATACCCCTGAACACCGTATCATCGATCATCGGACTTATGTCCTCTGCAGCGACGGTGACCTGATGGAAGGCATTACGGGCGAAGCGGCTTCGCTTGCCGGTTCACTCAAGTTGGGAAAATTGATCGTCCTCTACGATGACAATAACATCAGCATTGAAGGGTCGACGGAACTGGCCTTTACCGAGAATGTCAGTCTACGTTTTGAGGCCTATGGCTGGCATGTGCTGGAAGTACCGGATGGCAACGATCGCGACGCCATATCACGGGCGCTCGACGAGGCTAAGTCGCGTGACGACCGTCCATCTCTGATCCGGATTAAAACCAGGATCGGTTACGGGTCTCCCCTTGAGGGATCGGAAGCTTCACACGGAGCCCCACTGGGGTCTGAAAATGTGGAGATCACGAAGCGCAAACTTGGCTGGCCACAGGATCTTGCGGCTTTCACGGTCCCTGAAGAAATCCTCGGTTATTGCAGAGCGCTGGCAGAGGATCACAGCAAGGCCGAGGAAGAGTGGCAGCAGATTTACGAAGACTGGGCTACAACAAACCCCGCACTGTCCTCTTCCTTTCAGGCTGCCCTGGAGAGAAAGGATCTTCGTGGTCTCACACTGGCGGAGCTTGTTGATCTGGCGCAGAAAGACGAGGCAACCCGCGCAACCTCGGGACGCATACTGAACCATCTTTCAGGCAGAAGCTCCTTCCTTTTCGGCGGAAGTGCAGACCTTGCGCCGTCAAACAACACCAGGATCGCAGGGGGCATCTCTTTCTCACACGCCCATCCGGAAGGAGCGACCATCCACTTCGGCGTCCGTGAGGCGGCCATGGCTGCCATAGCCAACGGGATCGCGCTTCATAGCGGATTGCGGCCCTACGTCGCGACCTTCCTCGTCTTTTCCGATTATCTTAAGGGATCGCTCCGGCTTTCCGCCTTAATGGAACTTCCCGTGGTATATATC
>JAAZGN010000177.1 GCA_012511185.1 Clostridiaceae bacterium | reverse complement strand
CTCAAAAAATCCGCAACGGCCCTCCCATTACCTGGGGCCCCGGGCGGTTGTCAGCAATGCGGCCCTGACGGATGGTGCCGAGATACTGGGAGAGGTCCGCAACTCAATTGTCGGCTACAATGTGACAGTTGCTGAAGGGGCTGTGGTCAGGGATTCACTGCTCATGCCCGGTTCAAAGATTGAAGAAGGAGCCGAATTGACGCGTTGCATTGTCGGGATGAACACGATCATTGAACCGGGTGTCCGTGCGACACCTGAAACAAAAGACGGATCGGAAGATTTTCTCAGCCCGCTTTGCCAGGACGATATCACGGTTTTCGCACCGGGCCTGATCATCCGCCGGGGCGCGGCCATCGCCGGCAACTCAATGATCGGACCCGATCATATCCGGTCGCATCCGCATATTGCCAGCCAAAATCCGGACTATGCGGGAAGGGAAGTGGAACCATGCTGACGGACGCCATGGGGCTGATCCTGGCAGACAACCGCCGCATCCAGCTCGACGCGCTCAATCAGCCGCGAGCCTTGGCGGCCGTACCTTTTGCCGGTCGTTTCCGCATCATCGATTTCACCTTGTCCAACATGGTTCACTGTGGAATCAAACGCATCGGCGTCGTTGCCCTGACCCGCTACAAATCCTTGATGGATCACGTCGGAACAGGCGTTTGGTGGGATCTCGACCGGATGCGCCAGGGGCTTTATCTGATTCCCCCCTATATCAACCCGGTCACACGGGCGCCCGACCGGACCGATGCCCAAAGCATCATCGATTACGTCGAAGGCGGCGATCAAAGCCATGTCTTTATATCGTCCAGCGATTATGTCTCCAATATCCGTTACAAGCCATTGCTTGAGCGGCATCTGGAATCAGGCGCCGATATGTCGGTCTATTTCGCGCGTGACGGGCTTGTTCCAAGAGACTTCTCCTTGACCATCGGCCTGGATGAAAATTCATGGATCCGCGACCTCACCATTAATTATCCCAAGGCGGCGAGTGAGCTCAATGCCTTCGGCCTGATCGTCATTTCAAAAGCCCTGCTGCTCCAGATCCTTTCCGAGATGATGGCCAGGGGGATCGCCGACTTCTCCATTATCGGCCTGCTCCAGCTTTATAAACAACTCAGGATACTGGCGGTCGAACATCAGGGCTTGCTTCTGCGAATCTACGATACGGCAAGCTATTTTGACGCGTCCATGCGTGTGCTCGACAGTGAGGTCCGCTGCGAGCTCTTCTCTGCCGAGCGGCCCATCTATACCAAGGCCAAGAACAGAGCGCCCTGTATCATTTCGCCTGAGAGCGGCAAAGTGAACAATGTTCTTGCCTCCGATGGCTGCGCCATCATGGGTGAAGTGGAAAACAGCGTCCTGTTTCGCGGATGCACCATCGGCAGAAATGCCCGTGTGACCAACAGCGTCCTCTTCCAGGATGTGCAGATCTCCGAGGGCGTCATACTGGATCATGTCATCATCGATAAAAACAGCGTCATCAAGATGGGTGGAAAGCTTCAGGGGCAGGCTGGCCGTCCAATCGTCATCGGAAAAAATACCATCATCTGACGGGGGCGAAGGCGTGAAAATTCTCTTTGTAAGCTCTGAGATGGTACCGCTGGCATCCACCGGCGGTCTGGGTGATGTGGCGGGGTCACTGCCGGAGGCCCTGCGGAGGCGTGGTCTTGATGTAAGGGTCATTATGCCGCTTTACAAAATAATCAAGCAGGCCTATGCATCGGAACTTCACTTTTTGCGATGGTCCATCATCCGCCTCGGCTGGCGTACCATGTACAGCGGCCTGTTCTCCATGGAAGTGAACGGCGTTCCCGTCTACTTAATCGATAACGATTTTTATTTCGGCCATGACAAGCTCTATATTGATTATTCCTTCGATATCGAGCGCTTTTCCTTTTTCCAGCGGGCCGTTCTGGAGGCCATGGGTGAGCCAATGGGCTTTGAACCCGACCTCCTCCATCTGAATGACTGGCAGACAGGCATGATCCCGGTACTTCTCGAAAGCCACTATGCCAGTCATGGCTATCATCCGGGGGTCCAATCCCTGATCACCATCCACAACCTGAAACATCAGGGTGTGCATGGACGTGAAACAGTGCAGGATCTTTTTGATCTGCCGGATGAATACATGACGGAATCGCGCGTATTGCAGGCT
>JAAZGN010000176.1 GCA_012511185.1 Clostridiaceae bacterium | reverse complement strand
GATTTGCAGACCATGGCTGATTTGGCTCATGCAGCGGGAATGCGTGTGCTGGTCGATGAAGCTCACGGGACGCATTTTTACTTCTCGGAAGAGCTGCCCCTTTCGGGCATGGAGGCCGGAGCCGATATGAGTGCGGTGTCCCTGCATAAAACAGGCGGATCCCTGACACAGAGTTCACTCCTTTTTCTGGGTCCGCGTATGAAAGAGGAACGGGGCTATGTGGGACAGATCATCAACCTGACCCAAACGACAAGCGCCTCCTACCTGCTATTGACCTCGCTCGACATCACGCGCCGCAACCTGGCCCTGCGCGGACGATCCATTTACCAGCGCGTCATTGAGTATGCAGATTATGCCAGAAAAGAGATCAATGCTATCGGTGGCTATGATGCCTTTGGCAGCGAAAAATGTGACGGCAAAGCTTTTTTCGCCTTTGATCTTTGCAAGCTGCCGGTACACACCCGGGGTACAGGCCTGTCGGGGGTGGAGGTCTACGATATGTTGCGCGATGACTACGACATCCAGATCGAGTTCGGCGATCTTCACAACTTCCTGGCCATTTTGTCGGTCGGTGACAGGCCCGTGGGGATCGAGCGCCTGATCGCGGCCCTGGCCGACATCGGATTCACACACGGCCGTGAACCGGCAACCGACCTGGTCAGTGAATACATCACGCCCTGTGTCGCCATGACCCCGGCGGAGGCCTTCTACGCCCCGTCTGAAAGCCAGCCGTTCGAATCATGCCTGGGCCGTATTTCCTCGGAATCGGTTATGTGCTATCCGCCGGGCATTCCCATCCTGGCGCCGGGCGAGTGCGTGACGAAGGAAGCGCTCGAATACATCCGTTATGCCAAAGAAATGGGGAGCAAGATGACGGGTACGGAAGACCCCGCCGTCGAGTATCTCCAGGTCGTTCTTGAATAGGAGGAAACTGTCATGGAACTGTGGTTCAGCGAATATAACACGGAAAATATGAAGATCAGTTTTCGTGTCCGGCAGCAGCTGTTCTCGCAACAATCAGACTTTCAACACATTCAGGTTCTTGACAGCTATGAGTTCGGCCGCGTATTGGTCATGGATGGCTTTATCATGATGACGGAAAAGGATGAATTCATCTACCACGAGATGATCAGCCATGTTCCCATGGCCGTCCATCCTGCCATCCGGAAAATCCTGGTCATTGGAGGCGGCGATGGCGGTGTGCTGCGTGAGCTATGCAGATATCCCGGTGTGGAGGAGATAACCCTGGTCGAGATCGACCCCATGGCCGTCGAGGTTTCCAGGCGATTCCTTCCGGCCGTTTCCGTTTCCTTCGACGACCCGCGCGTGACCATCGTTCATGAGGACGGCCTGCGCTATGTCCGGCGTTACCAAGGGGTATTCGATCTGATCATTGTTGATTCGACTGACCCCTTCGGGCCGGGGGAAAGCCTTTTTACCCGCGAGTTTTACAGCAACTGCCGCCATGCTCTGAAAGAGGACGGCATTTTGGTCAACCAGCACGAAGGGCCTTACTTCAAGAATGACGCCGAGGAGGCGGCCGCGATTTACAAAAAAACATCGGCCCTCTTTCCCGTCGCCGCCGTCTACCAGGCCCATATTCCGACCTATCCGGCCGGCCATTGGCTCTTTGGCTTCATGTCGAACCGCTATCATCCCCAGAGGGACCTGGATCCTCGCCGGTGGGAGTCGCTGGAGATTGAAACACGATACTACAATACCGATCTTCACAAGGGAGCATTTGCACTCCCCACTTACGTTAGGCGTTTGCTGGAGGAGGGTGAAGTTCTGGATGAAGTTTTCAGGCGGAGAATCGAGAGCCATGGCCGTCGGGAGGAAGCGGTCGGAGATGATTAGCGGGATTACTTTTGAAAGCCGGACTTTTTGCGGTTGTGATCAGGCTTATGGGGAAAGTCAGCTGCTGATTTTCGGAGCTCCCTATGATGGTTCCGCCTCTTTCCGGCCGGGCGCGCGGTTCGCGCCTTCTGCCATGCGTCGTGATTCATGGGGCCTTGAAACTTACAGTCCTGTCCTGGACCGGGATCTTGAAGATGCCAAGGTAGGTGATCTGGGAGACTTGGAATTGCCGGCAGGTAACGCGCAACTCGCCTTTGACCGTGTCGAATCCCTGTGCCGAACCATCATGGAGGAAGAAAAAATCCCCGTCATGATCGGCGGCGACCATTCCCTAACCCTGGGGGCTGTCCGGGCAGCCCTGGACTTTTATCCGAATCTGCATCTGGTTCAGCTGGATGCCCACACCGATCTGCGCGATGACTACCTGGGCGACCGCTGGTCGCACGCCTCTGTCATGCGCCGCTGTTATGAACTGCTTGGAACGGGCAGGATTCACTCCTTTGGGATACGGTCCGGTTTGCGGGAGGAATTCGAATTCTCCAAGCAATATGGCCGGCTCCATCCCTATACACTCGAAGAGGTGGTATGTCTGCTTGAGACTGCCAAGGGGGTTCCTGTCTACGTAAGTATTGACCTGGATGTCCTGGACCCATCGTATTTGCCCGGGACAGGCACACCGGAGCCGGGAGGAGTATCCTATTCCGATCTGGCCAAAGCCCTGACGGTCTTATCGGAACTTCATGTGGTCGGGACCGACATGATGGAACTGGCTCCCCCGCTCGACCCTTCGGGCGCTTCGACCGCTGTCGCCTGCAAGTTGCTTCGTGAATGGCTCTTGCTCCTCTCCAAATAGGGGCGCGCGTTAAGGGACGGTTCCATGAGGGTGCGAAATATCAGCTTGACTGAAGGGGTGATCTGGAAGCAGATCCTTGTCTTTGCCCTGCCCTTGCTCCTGATCAACCTGATGCAGCAGCTTTACAGCGTAGCGGATCTCATAATCGTCGGTAACTTCAGTGGTGTCGATGCAATGGCCGGGGTCGGGGCGACGGCATCGATCATCAATATGGTCATCGGGCTGGCCATAGGCCTTTCGACGGGCATCGCCGTTGTCACAGTCCAGGTCAACAGTTCGGAGGACTACGACGGCCTTTACAAGGTGGTTCATACGGGATACGCGCTTGCGCTGGCAAGTGGCTTGCTTCTCACCGCTGCCGGCTACTTCCTTTCGCCCGCGCTTTTGCAGGTCATGAACACACCGCCTGAGATTTTGCCCTATTCCACGACTTATCTCCGCATCTATTTTTTGGGAGCCCTGCCGGTCACCCTCTATAACATGGGCGCGGGAGTTTTGCGTGGCGTCGGCGATACCCGCCACCCTTTCATTTTCCTGTCGCTTGGTGTCCTTTTGAATATCGGGCTCGATCTTCTCTTTGTGGGTCTTTTCAACTGGGGTGTCAGCGGGGCGGCCTGGGCCTTTGTCATCGCCCAATCCATTACGGCGTTGATGGTTACCTTCAGTCTGGCGACCAGCATGACACCTTTTCGGCTTTTCCTGCGCGACATCTCCTTTCACTCCGCTGTCCTTTTCCGGTCGCTTCGTGTCGGGATACCGGCAGGGCTTCAGGCCTTTATCGTCGCCCTCTCCAATGTCTTTGTTCAAAGCTTCATCAATCGCTTCGGCAAACATGCTGTGGCGGGATTTTCTGCCGCATCAAGAAGCGACAGCTTCGTCTTTGTCCTGATCAGCGGCCTGGCGCTGGCGGTCATGACCTTCATGGGCGCGAATCTGGGGGCGGGCCGTCATGACAGGATCAGGAAAGGGCTAGGTCACAGTCTGCTGCTCATGTTCGTCCTTGTAACCTCCCTGTCGGGTCTTTTTCTTCTGCTTAGAAAGCAGATTGCGGCGGCTTTTAACCCCGATCCACTCGTTATGGAATACACAACACATATCATGCTGATTCTCCTGTCGTTTTATTGGGTTTTCGCCCTGACAGAGGTCATGGGAGCAACACTCCGCGGGATGGGCCACGCCATTTTCCCCATGGTGGCAAGTCTGGTTTGCATGGCAGGGGTCAGAGTGGTGTGGATGTATGTGGTGCTCCCTGTCTGGCAAAGTTTTGATGTGATTGTGATGGCCTACCCCGTTTCCTGGACTGTCCTGCTTGTAGCCTACGTCATTTACTTTAAGTGGAAAGGTCGTAAACTTCTTGGCTTGGGAGATGAGGCTGAAGAAGATGACGAAGATGGTTACCAGGATGAAGCGCCTTCCGGCCCGATCTGATACCATAAGAAAGCCACGACCAATATTGACTGACAAGACAAGCGGAGGTGATTCCAATGGAAGACCTAAGGGCGGCTGACGCCAGAGAAATAACAATCGCCGAGCGGATGGAAGCGTTCAGGTTCATGAAACTTCCAGGCAAACAGGAAAAAGGCGACCGCTTCCTGCAACCCTGGCTGTATTGTCACGTTTTCGCGGCCGGATCAATGGGCAAAGGTGAACGCAAACGTGCCGCTAAGGAGTTGAAACGTTTTTTTGCCCAGAAGGATTTAGTTGCAATCCTGAAAGACGCAGGAGAAAATAGTGGTTTCCTGATGGAAGCCCACTTGTTTGATTCTGCTGACAAATACCTCACGATTTGCCGTGATGACGACGGATTCGGTCGCAAACTGTTCGGCCTGGTCCGGATGAAATCTCAGGAAAAAGAGGAGAAAATCATTGCCGATGTCTACCGTTCTATGATCCCCCTCTTAGCCCAGCTTCACGATCTGATTGAAAGCCGTGCCATGATCCGCTCCCTTGACCGGGCCTGTCGTAGCTTGTATCCGCAACGATTGGAGGATATGGAGGCAGCGTCCGGGGTACTGAAAGATGATTCATTGCAGGCACTTCTTGACCCTTTTGACTATACGACTCAAGAAAATGATGAATCGTTTCATGGGCGCTGATAGCTGCGAGACACAGACTTGTCTCGATACCAAGCAGGCGCAGCACGCACAGGGTTCGCCGGATGTTGGAAAAACTCCCCCCGGTTTCAATCGTTGAAATGGAGCTCATGCCATATCCGAGTTCACCGGCGATGATCTGCTGGGTAACGCGGTGGCGCTGCCTTTCCCGCCGGATCATGTAGCCGAGCCACAGGCTGTCGGAGACACAATCCATGTCAGGGCTTGGGCGACGGGGTAAGGGAAGCCGGTGTTCCGGATCCGGTGCGGGGTGTTTATTGCAGGGAGAAGCTCTTCTATGGGGGTCAGCGTACATTATGCATACCTCGTAAAGACGTCTATTGCAGTGTCGTTCCTTTTATAGAAGATAACATAGGTGATGGGGGTAATCTTCGGAATCCTCGAAAAAAAAGACTGACCTGAACAAACCGGTATTGAGAAAAAGGATGATGCGATCTGACAACAATCTTTATGTGACCCCTGGGGGGAAAGAAAAAGCCACAGCTGCCCTGCTGGTGGCCGTGGACACGGGACAGGGAAGACATGGCGCGGTTGACCGCTCGCTTGACGAGCTGGAAGATTTGGCTGGAACAAACGGATTTACAGTCAAAGGCCGTGTGATTCAGCGTCTTGAACGGCCGGATGGCGCGACTTTTGTCGGCTCGGGCAAACTGTTGGAAATCGCCGAATTGGCGCAGGAGAAAGAAGCGGAATACCTCATCTTTGATGGTGAACTGACGCCGGCCCAGACGCGGGGTATTGCAGAGGCGGTCAGCATCAAGATTAGTGACCGGGTCAATGTGATTTTATCCATATTTGCTAACAGGGCGCGGACCGGCGAGGGGAAAATCCAGGTTGAGCTGGCCTGGCTCCGCTATCGCCTGACCCAATTAACTGGCCGGGGCGTTGAGCTTTCGCGTCTTGGCGGGGGCATCGGGACACGCGGGCCGGGTGAGACCAAGCTTGAACAGGACAGACGTGTCATCCGAAAGAGGATGGCTGTGTTGAGAGGCGAGCTTCGCAGGATGGAAGGCCGGCGTGAACGCTCGAGATCATTGCGCAATCGCCATGAAATGATCACCGCTGCTATCATCGGTTATACCAATGCGGGCAAATCAACATTGCTGAACAAACTGAGTGGCGCCGAACTGGCGACGGGAGATCACCTGTATATGACGCTCGACACGACGGCCAGGCGGATTGAAGTACGTGACGGTTTGTCACTCATCTTGGGGGATACGG